>USPO01000006.1 GCA_900556575.1 uncultured Eubacteriales bacterium | reverse complement strand
GGCAGCTCGGCTCAAAGGTTACATTCGCCATGAAAACTGTTTCCTTGGGATTTGTAAGCGGCTTTAAGTACGAATTTCCCATAAAATACTTTGCATAGGCTGTATTAGGTTCACCTAAGCCGAATACTCCGCCGTGCGTATTTTCAGCGTTATCATCCTTGTACACCTCTGTTACAACTCTAAATGCCGCCCATGCATTAGGCCAGCCTGCGTAGAATGCAAGATGAGTTAAAATTTCCGCCATTTCTTCTTTCGTAACACCATTTTTCTTTGCGGTCATTGCGTGATATTGGAATGATGTATCTATCAAACCCTTGCTTACGAGCGCTGTCAGTGTCAAAATTGAACGCATTTTCAACGAAAGCTTGCTCTCTCTTGACCATACCTCACCAAACAATACATCATCATTTAATTCCGCAAACTTAGGTGCAAATTCGCCTAAGCTATCTCTTCCGGCTGTTTGCTTTACCATAGCTATTTCCTCCTTATTTTCCGCTGAAAACCGGGAACATTGTATATTCACCGTAATCTTCAATCTTTTTCATTTCCTTTAATTTCTTCATATCCTCATCGGATATTACAAAATCCACACAGGCATTGCTTCTCATATGGCTTGGATTTGATGTTTTCGGTAATGCCACCATACCAAGCTGAATAACATATCTTATACAAAGCTGTGCCGGAGTAACTTTATACTTTTCTGCCATATCCGTAATTTTAGTATTCTTCAATGCTTCTCCGTGGGCAATAGGCGAATATGCCTCTGTTAAGATACCGTTTTCTTTACAAAACTCAATCAATTCCGCCGGTGTATTACTGATATGTGTCAAAATCTGATTTACCACAGGCTTAATCTCACAGTCTTTAAGAATGTTTTCCAAATCATCCTTTAAAAAGTTAGATACACCGATAGCTTTCAGCTTTCCTGCTTTATATGCATCCTCCAAGGCTCTCCAAACCTCTTTATTTTCCTCAAAATAGCGTTTCTCATCACGAAACTCCGCCCAAGGCTGTGGACTATGAATAATCATCATGTCAATATAATCAAGCCCCATCTTTTTCAAACTTTCATCTATTGACTGTGCAGCTGCATCATATGTCTTTGCCTCAGCAGCTACTTTGCTTGTTACAAAGATTTCTTCCCTTGTCAGAGAACATTCTCTTATGCCCTTTCCCACACCGGCTTCATTTCCGTATGCCTGTGCCGTATCTATATGACGGTAACCTAACTTAACAGCCTCCTTAACAGCGTCAGCTGCCTTATCATCATCTATGAACCATGTTCCCAATCCGATTTTAGGTATTTTTACACCGTTCGTTAATTCATAATATTCCTTTAACATTGCTTTTCTCCTTTCGCAGCCACAACAGCCCTATATCTCAGAAAATTAAATATTAATCATCCGATTTTTTATTTGCTTATGCTAAACGAGATATTCACTTGTTATATAAACCAGTTTATTTAACTCTTTTTGTTAACAACATATCTCTCAAAATATAAAATTCTTTCTTTACATTTATATTCTACCACAATTATAAACGAATGTCTAATACTTATATTGTATTTCATGTAATGCCTTTTAAGCATTTGTTTTAATATCAATTTTTAAGACTGTTTTTATACTCCTCTATTTGCTCCGCCTTGTCATTTAAATAAATCCATCTTTCGGTTTTCTCCTCAAGTTTTGATTCTAGCTCGTTTTTCTTTTCCGTAAGTTCCGTAAGCTTTGTGAAGTCCGTTATACACTTTTCCATTTCCGTCTCTGTTTCCGAAATCTGTTCCTCAAGCTTTGCAATTTCATCATCTATCATGTCATACTCTCTTTGCTCGTTAAAGGTAAACTTCGGTCTGTCCGCCCTCGCTGTTCTCTGTGTCTTTTGACGTGCCTCTTTTGCTGCCTCTTTCTTTATTTCTACACGTTTTTCTTCGTAATCGGTATATCCCCCGTTATATCGCTTTATTTCTCCGTAATCTGTCAATTCAAATATCTGATTTGAAATTTTATCAAGAAAATATCTGTCATGTGATACTGCTATAACCGCACCACCAAAATCTGCGATATAATCTTCCAAAATACACAGTGTTTCTATATCAAGGTCATTTGTAGGTTCATCCAGCAATAAAACGTTCGGCGCCGCCATCAGCACACGCATAAGTTCCAAACGCCGCCTTTCTCCGCCCGAAAGCTTTTCTATCCTTGACCATTGTGCTTCTCCGTCAAACAGAAATCTTTCAAGCAGCTTTGCAGCTGAAACAGTTCCCTCAGGAGTTTCTATAAATTCACCTATTTCCTTTACATAGTCAATTACACGCATAGATAAGTCCATTGCTTCACTCTCCTGTGAAAAATATCCTATCTTCACTGTTTCGCCGATTTCTATTCTTCCGCTGTCCGGCTCAATCAATCCGCATATCATTTTCAAAAGCGTTGATTTTCCGCTTCCGTTTCTTCCTACTACTCCTATACGGTCATTTCTTAAAAGATTATATGAAAAACCTTTAACAAGTGTCTGAGCTCCGTAGCTTTTTGAAACATCATAAATTTCTATTATCTTTTTTCCCAATCGTGAGTTTATTGATGAAATTTCAAGAGTCTGCCTTGTATGAAGTCCCTCCTGATTTTTCACTTCTTCATAATGGTCAAGACGACTCTTGCTCTTTGTTCCCCGCGCTTGAACTCCTCTTCTGACCCATTCAATTTCCCGTCTTAAAAATGACTGTCTCTTGCGTTCCGCCGCAGCTGCCACCTGCATTCTGTTATTCTTTTCTTCCACATAACCGGAATAATTTGTTTCATATTTATACAGCTTTCCTCTGTCTACTTCAACTATTTTATTTGTTATTCTATCAAGGAAATATCTATCGTGTGTAATCATAACAACAGCACCCTTGTATGCCCTCAAATAATCTTCAAGCCACGTTATCATCTCGCTGTCAAGATGATTTGTAGGTTCATCCAAAATGAGCAGGTTTGATTCTGTTGCCAGTGCCTTTGCAATAGCCGCTCTTTTCTTTTGACCTCCGGAAAGCAGAGATATTTTCTTTTCAAAATCTGTTATACCCAGCTTGGTTAATATTCTTTTTACTTCAAATTCATCCGCACTAAGCTTATCACATTCCATTGCTGAAATAACATCTGCATCATCATCAAAGACCGGAGTCTGCGGCAGATATGAAATTTTAAGACTTCGTGACGGTGTGATTTCTCCGCTGTCATAGTCCAAATCACCGGCAATTATTTTAAGAAATGTCGATTTCCCTTCTCCGTTTACTCCTACTATACCAATTTTATCATCACTGTTTATATGAAGAGAAACATCATTCAATATAATACGCTCACCATATGCTTTTCTTATATTTTCTGCTGAAAGTAATACCATTATTATGCACTCCCGTTATTTATTTTATAAAATTATATCACGAACAGTGCATTTATGTCAAGAGGGCAGCAATTTAACCTGTTATAGTATTTTCCGCATACAATCCATTTGCATTTTGCACCGTTGCAATTTGCAAGCAAATTGTTGACCTCAAACTTCCTATTTCTGTTGCAATGAGTATCTAAAATATACTTTGCAATTCTTTTGTCACAACTCTTTATTATATTTTGGCTTAAATAAAGGATTACATTTTGTTACACCTCATCCCTCAAAAAAAAAAAAAAAATTTTATATATTTCAAATACTCTTGACAATCAAAGCTAAATGTGATATACTTAGTTTACTAAGTAGTAAAAGCGAGGAACACTTATGAAATATGAAAAATATGCAGCACGCTATATCAGTAAATTATCAAACAAGCTACGCAGGAGAATTGATAATTTTTCGAGCCGAAAAAATCTTAGCGGTTCCGAAGGAAAAGTATTACATTTCCTATTAGCACAGACGAACGATGTTTTCCAAAAGGACATTGAAGAGGAATATTGCTTGCGTCCTCCGACTGCTACCGAACTTTTAAAAAAAATGGAGAAAAACGGATTAATTTATCGAGAACCAATAGCAACTGACGCAAGAATGAAAAAAATTATTGTAAGTGAAAAAGCGCTACGATATAAAGAGATTGTTATCGCTGATATTACAAAATTGGAAGATGACCTAACAAAAAATATATCAAAAAAAGACCTTGATATATTTTTCGATGTGATTGAGAAAATGCTAAAAAATATTTCTTAAAAGTGCTAAAGCTGTCGTTATAACGACAGCTAAAATTTAAAGCCTATACTTAGGAAACTAATAATATTGGAGGATTAAAAAATGAATAAAAAAAATGTTGATTATCTTAATGGAAAATTGTTTCCTATTATACTCAAATTTTCCATACCAGCTGCTGTTTCATTATTGATAACAGCCATCTACAACATTGTTGACAGAATGTTTGTAGGAAATTTTAATGGAACATCTGCATTGGCAGGATTGTCTGTTTGTTTTCCATTGTCATATATGATGATGGCATTTGCATTGATGTGCAGTGCAGGCGGCTCTACATTTTTTAGTTTATTTTCGGGACGAAAGGAATATGCTAAAATGAATAAATCTTTCGGAAATGCGCTTATACTTGTTTGTTTATTTGAAATTTTATTAAGCATATTATTACTTTTATTTCCAAATCATATATTAAGAATTTTTGGAGTAACGGAAACGTCGTACCCATATGCAATTTTGTACTATCGTATTGTAGCCTTAGGATGTTTGTTTCAGGGTCTATCACAATTATTTTGTGATTTTGTCCGCGTATCCGGCAAACCGATTTTGGGAATGTGCGTAACAGGTATAGGTGCTGTTACTAATATTATTTTGGATGCGATATTCATTATAATATTTGATTGGGGTGTTATAGGAGCTGCTGCAGCTACGGTAATAGGACAAATCTTTTCCTCAATTTTCGGAGCTTATTTGGTATTTGGTAATCATACCCTAGTAAAAGTATCAAAGAGCATTTTTCACTTAGAAAGACGACTTTGTATACAAATTATGTCCTGCGGATTTTCTTTTTGGGTAGCACAAATGGCTATGGGATTTATAAGCCTGGTATATAACAGCCAATTAGGAAAATACGGTGGGGATATTGCAATTAGTGTATATGCTGTTGTATCAAGCATAATGACATTTGTTATTATGCCAGCAAGTGGTATAAGCCAAGGTATCCAACCGATTATTGGAAACAATTATGGTGCCGGCAATTATAAAAGAGTTATGTCAACGCTTTATAATGCAACCTTGCTTTCTGTTGCCGTTACTTGTTTCATTTGGTTTATTGTATTATTTTTTCCACGTCAAATTCTTGCAGCATTTGGCGGAACAGAAGAAATGTTTAATATTGGAATTAAAGGTTTAAGAATAAACTTCTGCATTACTCCTGTTTTAGGTTTTGTAATGTTGGCAACAACTTTCTTCCAATCTATTAACCGTCCTGCACCATCTATTATAATTACAGTTTTAAGACAGGTAATTTTCTTAGTACCGTTTATTTATATTTTACCTATATTCTTGGATATAAACGGGATTTTTTTTGCACAGCCTATCAGTGATATGTTTGCAACCATATTGTCAGTATATCTTGTGTTAAAAGAACATAATCGAATGCTGTATACAAATGGTCAAAGATAAAATATGCATTACTTGCAGTTAGAGAAAAAAACAAAATTATTAGTTAAGTCATTATATAAGTTTAACGAAGATTGAATATCCGGATACATATTTCAAAGTTATGAAAACGGATAAAAATATTAGCAAGCTGCATAATACTGCGAATTCCAAATGAGACTTGTTTTTCTAAAAAAATATATTCTTGAACCTTTAAAATCTGACATCAAAAATATATATTGTAACTATTAATAATCGAACATCAGAACTAAGCGGCTGTTGCAAAACTCAAAAAGTTTTGTGACAGCCTCGTGGTGTAGTAGAAGAACAGTGCATACCGCATACAATCCATTTGCATTTTGCACCATTCTAACACTTTAAAATATTTACTTTTGTAACAATTAATACAGTAGCAAAATGCAACTTACGTTTCCAAAGCTAACTTTGGTTAAATTTTTTTACAAAAATATTAAAAAAATCATCAAATGTACTTGCAAATAATTTTATTATATGCTATAATTTATATAATAAGTTTTTATCTATAAAATAAAGAATTAGGAGAATAAAATTATGGAACTTCATGAATCGGGCGAAATGTACCTGGAAACCATACTTGTATTGAAAAAACGCTTCGGATATGTGCGTTCTATTGATATTTCAAGAGAATTAGGCTATTCAAAGCCGAGTGTTTCAAGAGCTGTTGCACTTCTTCGTGAAAATGACTACATCTGCCTTGATCCTAACGGAATGATATTGCTTACAGATAAAGGACGTGAGGTTGCGGAAAGAATTTATGACCGCCACACAAACCTTTCAAGATTTCTTGAGGATATCGGTGTTGATTCAAAAACAGCACAAGAAGATGCCTGCCGAATTGAGCATGTTATAAGTGATGAAACATTAGCTGCAATAAAAAAGCTTATGCACGAAAAGGAAGCTGAAGCAGCACAGCGAGAAAACCAGGAGTAAAAAAACGGCTTAATCAGCCGTTTTTTTCATTTATTTTTATAATTCCTGCATTTTTTTATGACATTTTCTGCAATAAACAGGAATGTCATGTCTTGGTTCAAAAGGAATCGTATCAACCTCACCGCAGCGGGAGCATACTACTTCAAATATTTCTCTTCTGCGCATATTCTGTTTCTTAATTCGTCTGCACTCCAGACAGCGTGTCGGTTCCGTTCCAAAGCCATGTGTTTCATAAAATTCCTGCTCTCCTGCAAGAAAAACGAATTCTCTTCCGCAGTCTCTGCAAATTAAATACTTATCCTGATACATATTTTCCTCCAAGAAATTTTTCTTAAATCCTTTCTGTTCTTTTTTATTTTAAAGTACCCTTTAGCTTTCGCTTTATGCTCTGTATTGTGTTATCCACAAACTTTGTCGTTTTTCCGAGTTCCGCAGCTATTTCCTTGTATGTCATTCCCTTAATATACAAATCCAAAACATCACGTTCCGCCCCTGCGAGAGACGAATTTATTATATAATCCATTGTTTCACGTTTTTCACGATCTATAAAAATAGCCTCCGGATTATTATCATCCGACACGGGCAGACGATTTTCTTCTTCCCTGTCATCACCCGGTTTATCAAGTGAAATATATGAATTGAGCGGTATATTTTTTTGGCGTGAGGCTGCTCTCATTGCAGTCAATATCTGCTGCTTGATGCACATTATTGCAAACGGACGAAATTTATCACTTCGCGACATATCATAATTCAACAAAGCCTTAAAAAGTCCGAGTCTGCCCTCCTGTTCAACATCATCGGCATCTCCTCCCGGAACAAAATAATTTGATGCAATAGCCTTGACCATCGGCTCATATCTGCCGAAAAGCTCTGCAGCGGCTTTTTCCGATTCCGGTGATTCACTTCGTACATCGCCAATAAGGTATTCATCTGTTTTTGTATCAATATCCTCTGTAGGATGCATCAAAAAATCACTCTCCGTTCTGCTGAATTTATACATTTACCGGACCTCATTAACCGAAAAACACTATTTCAGTATATCACTTTTTTATCTGTATGTCAAGTATCTAAATAACCATAAAAACAACCGTTATAACTTGCGTATTATTTCCATTACGCTCATCGCCGCCATTGTCATGTTTTTCCTTTCATTGTAGTGCATATAATAGCACCTTTTCAAATTTGCATCTGATATTTCCATGACATTTATATCATCATTTTTAACCAAATTTGTCATATATTTAGGGAGCATTGCTATTCCAAGCCCACATTTCATAAGCTCTATAAGACTCATTGTACTTGTACTTTCAACAAACGGCTTTTCACGTATTTTTTTTGCAGCAAATGCCTCCTTAACACATTCTCTGCTTCCGCTTCCTTCCTCTCTAAGCAGTAAATTGTATTCTGCAAGTTCACGAAGTGTTATCTTTCCTTTGCTACATACGCTTTTCAGACAAAAGGCAAGCATTTTATCCTCAAAAAGAAGCTCGGATTTATATGTATGTCTGCTATCATTTATATCCATCAATGCAAAATCAATCTTATTATCTGAAAGTTTTTCAGCTATTTCATGGCTGTTTCCTATTACAATATTCATATGAATATCAGACAGCTTATCATTTACCTTTTTAACTATATCAGGCAAAATCGTTTCAGCAATAGATACATTAACACCAATTGTGCAATGCTTAAAATTGCTCTTATCCCTCAGTACCTTTACAGATTCCTTAAACTGTCCGGAAATAGTATCAGCGTATTCGAGCAGCTTTCCACCTGCCTCTGTAAGATAGATACGTCTGTTTACTCTGTCAAAAAGCTTGGTGTCATAAAACACTTCCATTTCCTTTATGGCAATGCTGACTGCCGGCTGCGTCATGTTCAGCTTTTCCGCAGCCTTAGTAATACTTTTTTCCGCACATACGGTTCTAAATATCTCCAAATGTCTTAATGTCATAGTTATAATCCTTTCTCTGTCGTTTTAACCATTGTATCAAGATGCTATTAATTTCTTTTTATGTATAATATAATAACATATGAATTGATTTATGTCAAGCTTAGATGTATAATTAAGTTAGAATTTATTTCAAATGAAAGGATGATGACCGTTGAAGGAAAAAAAATCAAGTCTTTACCTTTCTCTTTTTTTGGTTTTCTTAAAAATCGGAGCATTTACATTCGGCGGCGGTTATGCTATGATTCCTCTTATTCAAAAGGAAATTGCCGAAAAAAGAAAATGGATAACAGATGAAGATATATTGGAAATTGTCGCAATTGCAGAGTCTACTCCCGGACCTATTGCAATAAACGCCGCAACCTTTGTAGGATACCGCACCGGCGGTTTTGGCGGTGCCTTTTTTGCAACGCTCGGTGTTGTTCTGCCGTCATTTACAATTATTTCTGCTATATCTTATATATTAAATGAATTTAAAAATGCAAGAGGAGTTGTATACGCATTTAATGGCATTCGTGCCGGAGTACTTGCTTTAATCCTAAAAGCAATGTATTCCATGTATAAGCAATGTTCCAAAAGCCTTATTCCATATATTATAATGGCAATTTCATTTATTCTTGCCGCAATATTTAAGATAAATGTCATTGCGGTCATTATCCTATGTGCGTTAATAGGTCTTGTATCCTCACTTTATGCTGACAGGAGGATGGGAAAATGATTTATCTGAAGCTTTTTCTTACCTTTTTTAAAGTAGGTTTGTTTACATTCGGCGGAGGTTATGCAATGCTTCCGCTTATTCAAGAAGAAGTTATTCGCCACGGATGGCTTAGCATGGATGAACTGATTGACTTTATTGCAGTAAGCGAAAGCACACCCGGTCCGTTCGGAGTAAACGTTTCGACCTATGTCGGAGTTGAAACAGGAGGCTTATTGGGAGCGTTCTTTGCTACACTCGGAGTAGTTCTTCCGTCATTTATAATTATCCTTATTGTTGCAAAATGCTTTGAAAAATTCAAGACAAGCAGAATTATAAGCGGCTGTATGTCAGGACTTAAACCGGCAGTCGTAGGATTGATAGGAGCATCCCTTGTTTCCGTAGGTTCGACCGTATTTTTCCCGAACAACACTTCGGCGGCTGTATTTACGGATAAAGCTTTCTATCTTTCCGCAGCAATATTTATTGCAATGGTGATTTTGGCATTCAAAAAGATACACCCGATATTTATTATATGCCTTTCGGCTGTAATAGGTATTGTAACAGGATATATTTTTGTATAAAAACTTCCTGTTTTTATATTTATCCTCTGCGTAAAATCCGACAAATTTTTTTTGAAAACTTGACTTTTACATTTATATGTGATAGAATTAATCAAAAATAATACATCGGACAATAAATGTCACCTTGCTACTGTCAGACGGCAAGGCATCATTTATTGTCCTTTTTTTATGGAGGAATTATTATGCCAAAAACTAAATTTCAATCAATTGTCTTTACAGCTGTTACAGCATGGATTATGGTTTACATAATGACACTGTATAACCATGTACTTGCATCAGGTGAGTTTACGAATTATTCATTTCTATATGCTTTAAAAAGTATGTGGATCGAGTACATAATTATATTTTTATGTGCTTTCTTTATTTCAAGCAAAGCCGCAAAACATTTTGCATTCAAAATAGTAAAACCATCCGACCACCCTATTGCTATTATTTTTTCAATACAAATATTCACTGTTGTATTTCAAGTAGCTCTGGCAAGTATTATAGGCTTATACCACTCACATGGATTTACACAGAATGTAATTCCAAATTACATTTCTGTTTACTGTATGAACTTTATCATGGCTCTTCCCGTACAGCTTTTTATCGCCGGACCTATTACACGCTTTACATTCAGAAAAATATTTATTCGATAATATCAAAATATCACCGACAGTTTTTATACTTTCTGCCGGTGATATTTTATAATATTTATTCGTAAACTTGACACAGCCTATCCTTTATAGGTTCAATGCTTCTTTCCAAAATTCCGTTCATTTTCGCAAGTGCCGTTCCGTAATTTGTAAGTGGTATTCCCTGCTCCTCTGCATATCGTACTCTCGATGTCATTTCTTTGCCGTTAAGCATACAGCCGCCGCAATGTATTATCAGCGTATATTTTGATAAATCCTTCGGAAACTCTCCGCCAGATGTGGTTTCTATTTTTAATTCCTTTCCGGTATACTTTTTAAGAAGTCCTGGGATTTTCACTGTTCCTATATCATCACATTGTCTGTGATGTGTACATCCCTCCGAAATAAGAACAGTATCCCCATCCTTTAACTTATCAATCATCGCTGCACCATTTACGGCTGTTTTTAAAAATCCTTTAAATCGTGCCATAATTATTGAAAATGACGTTAGCGGCATATCACCCGGAATAATTTTATTGACTTTTTTAAATACCTGCGAATCCGTAATTACAAGTGCCGGCGGCTTTGCCAATCCGCAGAGTGCCTCCTTAAGCTCCGTTTCTCTTGTGACAACAGGAATAGCACCATGATCCAAAATATCACGCAGAACAAGCTGCTGCGGCATAATTAAACGACCTTTCGGTGCTGCGGAGTCTATAGGTGTTACAAGAATTACATAATCAAGCGGAGACAAAATATCCGATATAAGCTTAGGCTCACTTTCAACACCTATTATCTTGGAGAGTCTTTCCTTAAACTCATTTATTCCCTCACCCGTAACAGAGCTTACGCTTATATCACAATACCCGTTATTTTTATTATCCGCTATATCCGCCTTGGTTCCTACTGTTATATACGGTATTCTATTTTTTCCGAACAACGCAATAAGTTCCTTATCACATTCCGCAATACCCCTCGTACTATCAACAACAAGCACTGCGGCATCAGTCTGCCTTAATATTTCCCTCGTTCTTTCAACCCTTTTTTCACCGAGTCTTCCTGTATCGTCAAATCCGGGAGTATCTATAATAAGTACAGGTCCGAGCGGGAGCAGTTCCATTGATTTTTTTACCGGATCCGTTGTTGTTCCGGCAATATCTGATACAACCGATATCTTTTGTGCAGTTACCGCATTTACGAGGCTTGACTTTCCTGTATTTCTTGCACCGAAAAACGCTATATGTATGCGTAGTGCCGCCGGAGTATTATTCATTTTCTTACCCTTTCTCATTGTACAATTTAATAAACGGCATTAATTTTTAGATATACTCATATAAAAATAACCGCAGATATACTGCGGTCATTTTTATATGCATTTAATTATTCAGCATACTTGTCTTCCTTGCTCCAAGCATAGAACTTTCTGATTTCTTCTCCAACCTTTTCAAGCTGATGCTCCTTCTTGAGCTGTCTTGTAGCTGTGAAGTGCGCTCTTCCGTTCTTGTTTTCAGCAATCCAATTTGTAGCGAATGTACCGTCCTGAATTTCTTCAAGTACTTTCTTCATCTCAGCCTTTGTCTGAGCTGTAACCATTCTCTTACCTACTTCGTAGTCACCGTACTCAGCTGTATCTGAGATTGAATATCTCATCTTGCTGAAACCGCCTGCGTAGATAAGGTCAACGATTAACTTCATCTCGTGGATACACTCAAAGTATGCGTTTCTCGGATCATAGCCTGCCTCTACTAATGTTTCAAATCCAGCCTGCATTAAAGCTGTAACACCGCCGCAGAGAACTGCCTGCTCACCGAAGAGGTCTGTCTCTGTCTCGCACTGGAATGTTGTTTCGAGGATAGCAGCTCTTGCACCGCCGATACCTGCACCGTATGCTAATGCTAAATCAAGTGCGTGACCTGTAGCATCCTGCTCTACTGCAACTAAGCACGGAACACCCTTGCCTTCTTCGAACTCTGAACGTACTGTGTGACCCGGTCCCTTCGGAGCAATCATTGTTACGTCAACACCTGCCGGCGGAACAATCTGCTTAAAGTGAATGTTGAAACCGTGTGCGAACATGAGCATATTTCCATCCTCAAGGTTCGGCTCAATGCTGTTCTTATAAATCTCAGCCTGCTTCTCATCCGGTGTGAGAATCATGATAATATCAGCTTTCTTAGCTGCCTCTGCTGTTTCGTATACCGGAATACCGTATGACTCAGCCTTTGCTGCACTCTTTGAACCCGGTCTTAAACCTACGATTACATTTACACCGCTGTCCTTTAAGTTCTTAGCATGAGCATGGCCCTGTGAACCGTAGCCGATGATTGCTACTGTCTTGCCCTGTAAGAGCTTTAAGTCACAATCTGCTTCGTAGAATACCTTTGCCTCACGGCCTAATGTTTTTGCCATTGGAATTACCTCTTTCCATTTTGTAAAAAATTAATATATATCCCTCCGGTCTTTTGCCGAAGTTCGTATCCCTTACGGGGATATTGCAATGTTATTTATCAAGCTTTAATGTATTTGTTCCTCTTTCAATAGCTGTCAAGCCTGTGCGTGAAATTTCCTCAACACCATACGGCTCAACCATTGACAGGAATGCATTAAGCTTCTTTCTATTTCCGCTCATCTCTATTGTAAGAGTGTTCTGCGAAACGTCCACTATCTTAGAGCGGAAAATCGATGTTATTTCCATGATTTCTCCTCTTGTTTTCGGAGTGGACTTAACCTTTATAAGAGCAAGCTCTCGGCATACAAGCTCATCCTCACGGAGAACCTTTATTTTAAGCACCTCAATCATCTTTGAAACCTGCTTTGATATTTGCTCGATAATCTGCTCATCGCCCTTTACGGCTATTGTTATTCTTGATATGCTTTCGTCCTGAGTAGTACCAACCGAAAGCGAATTAATGTTATATCCTCGTCTTGTAAAGAGTCCGGCAACTCTCGAAAGTACACCGGCATGGTTCTCAACCAATACGGACAAAATATAATTTCCTTCCATCTGCTGCTCCTCCTCTTTATGCTTTTCTGTTTTCGTCAAACTTTTCGAGCGTCGGCTCATAAGGGTCTACCTCGACAACAAGAATATATGACTTATCATCAGCCATCATTTCTTCAATTGCCTTGTCAACATCACTGTTTTTGCTGACGTGTCCGTTTCTTATTCCATATGCATCCGCAAGGATATTGAAGTTAGGACTGCCATCAATATGAACAGCCTGATAATTTGACTTATAAAGATTATGCTGCAGCTCATGCACCATTCCGAGACGATCATTCTTAAATACAACAATCTTAACCGGCGTATTATGCTGACACATAGTTCCAAGCTCAGGCAAATCCATCTGGAATGAACCGTCACCGGCAACTGCAATAACCGGAAGCTTCTTCGCCGCACCATCTTTTACTGCCTTTGAAGCACCGATTGCCGCCGGAAGTCCGTAGCCCATTGTACCAAATCCGCCGCTTGTAAGGAAATGACGCGGTTCCTTAACAACAAAGTGCTGTGCACACCAAATTTGGTTCTGACCGACCTCTGTCGTAAGATAACATTCCGAATTTGTTTTCTTTGAAAGTTCTTCAAGGAAGTAACGCGGATTTACCGCACTTCCGTCCTCTGAAATTGCCTTCATTGTAAACTGTGAACGAATTTCTTTTGCTTCCTTAACCCATGCATTATCTGCCTTATAGTCCTTCAAAAGAGGAATAAGCTGAGAAATTACGTCCTTTATATCTCCTACAACCGGAATCATCGGCTGAATGTTCTTTCCGATTTCCGCCGGGTCGATATCTATATGAATAACCTTCTGTGCTTCCTCAAGTCCCTTTGCATTTGCAACTGTTCTGTCACCGAGGCGCGAACCCATTACAATCACAAGGTCTGAAGCATTGAATATTTTATTTGCCCATTTCGTACCATGCGAACCAATCATTCCGAAGTTTCTTTCGGAGTCTGACGGAAGAACACCAAGTCCCATTAATGTGTGTACTGAAGGAATATCTGTAATTTTAACAAGACGTCTGAAATCATCGACCGCATCCGATACAACTACTCCGCCGCCCGCAAGAATAACCGGCTTCTTTGATGCTTTCAGTGCATCGGCAACCTTTTTAAGCTGCGATTCATTAGCCTTTCCCGTAAGCTTATAGCCTCTTACATCAGTCTTAACATCTCTGTCCGGATAATCATATTCATTAAGCTGAACATCAACCGGAATATCAATCAATACAGGTCCCGGTCTGCCTGTCGAGGCAATATAAAAAGCCTCATCAATTACTCTCTGAATTTGTGTACCATCCTTAACAAGGTAGCTATACTTAGTAAACGGAAGTGTAGCACCTGTTATATCTACCTCCTGGAACGCATCCTTTCCGACAAGGTTTGTTGCAACCTGACCTGTTATAACCACCATAGGAACAGAGTCCATATATGCTGTTGCTATACCTGTAATAAGGTTTGTTGCTCCCGGACCTGATGTTGCGGTACAGACACCGGTACGACCTGCTGCTTTTGCATAGCCTGATGCCATATGTGCGGCACCTTGCTCATTACGGCATAAGCAATGCTGTATTGATGAAAATGAAAGCTTGTCAATAAACGGAGCATTTGACGCTCCCGGATAACCAAAGATTACGTTTACACCGTTTTTCTCAAGTGTCTTGACAGCCATTTCAGCGCCGGTCATTTTCACTTAAAATTCCTCCTCTTTATGTGTAAATATCTATTTTTATGAATATATCTGATAATCATTATATTAAAGTTCTATTATATTTTAACAGACTTAAAGCAAAAAGTCAATACTAACTTTTTCAACAGCTGTATTTTTGCACATTTAACAGTATTTTTACCCTCACGTCCCGCCATTTTTACTCATTATTACAAATTTAAATATTATCCTTAAAAATCATTTACATTCCTTATAATGCATGATAGAATGGTGTAGATTAAAAACTTAGAGAGGGAAAAATATTATGTATAATAATGAATTAAATTTCCGCAATCCGCTAGTTCTCAGACGTGCGGACCCATGGGTACTATATTATAATGGTAAATACTATTTTACCGGTTCAATCCCGCAGTATGACTGCATAGAACTCCGCTGTGCGGATACACTCGATGATCTTCGGGATGCAAAACGTACCGTAATTTGGCACGCACATGAAGAAGGTGAAATGTGCGAACATATCTGGGCGCCGGAAATTCACAGAATTAATGATAAGTGGTATATATACTTCACATCCGCACCAAAGGGCGACAAATGGAACATTCGTCCTTATGTTCTTGAATGTGCCGATGATGACCCAATAACCGGAAACTGGGTTGAAAAAGGCAGAATCCAGCTTCCGATTGACAGCTTTTCACTTGATATGACAACAGCTGTATATAACGGCGAACAGTATATATTCTGGGCGCAAAAGCCAAATGAAGAAATAGGTTCATGCATCTTTGCGGCAAAAATGCAAAACCCGTGGACCCTCGCAAGCAATGCCGTAATGCTTACAAAGCCCGAATATGACTGGGAAAAGCAAGGTTTTGCCGTAAACGAAGGACCGGCTGTTCTTTTTCATGATAATAAGATTATCATGACATACTCCGCCTCGGATACGGGCTACCGTTACTGCATGGGAATGCTGTGGGCAGATATAAATTCAGACTGGTTAAATCCCGCCAGCTGGCATAAGAGTACAGAACCTGTATTCAAAACGAGTGAAGAAAATTCAATGTTCGGACCGGGACATAATTGCTTCACCGTCAGCGGCGGCAAAGATGTTTTGGTTTACCATTGCCGCAGCTACAAAGAAATCAAGGGTGACCCGTTATATGACCCTAACCGTCACGCAAGAGCCCAATTCTTTGAATATGATGAAAACGGTCTGCCGGTATTCGGAGAACCGCAGGGTGAAAGATAATCAAGATAATAAATAATAAAAAAATTACCGCAGCGAAAATTTCTTTTCAAGCTGCGGTAATTTTTTATGAACGTTTATGACTTGTTTTTTTCATATTCGTTCAAAATCAGTCAAACCATCAAAATTATGGTCTTATTTTAATTTACGATTTCCATTTCAATGTTTTTTGTAGCTTATGCACAAAAATCAGAATGAAAATATGTGTATTACCACTATTGACAAAACCATAAAAAAATATTATAATATTCTTGAAATCAACCAAAAACGTTCATAATCAGTCAGAAACGTTCATAGTATAAAGAAGGGAGGATAAATAAATGCTGTCGGAAGAAAGACTGGAGTTGCTGCTTAACCTGGTAAACAAAAACGGAAGTGTTACCAATCAGGAACTTGTTGCAAAGCTCGGAGTATCCGAGTCAACCATTCGCCGTGATATTACGGCACTGGCAGAAGAAAAGCAGCTGATAAAAGTCCACGGAGGTGCTTTATCCATAAAAAGCAGACAGGATTTCGTTGACTACGAGGTTTCGGAACGTCGTGTAATGAACGTCAAAGAAAAGCATTTGATAGGTTCATATGCAGCGTCATTGATTGAAAAAGGCGATTTAATATATATAGATGCCGGAACAACAACCGAATGTCTTGTAGAAGCTTTGCCGGAGGGACTCGGTGCCGTATTTGTTACAAATGCCCTTGCCCATGCAATAGCTCTCAGCAAGAAAGGCTATGATGCATATATTCTCGGCGGCAAGGTTAAACCTATAACAGAGGCGGTTGTCGGCAGCGGTGCGGTGCTGTCGCTCGGAATATATAATTTCACAAAAGGCTTTTTCGGTGCGAACGGAATAGATATCGAACATGGTCTTACAACTCCGGATATAGGCGAATCGGCAATTAAAACCTATGCGTTATCCAGATGCAAGGAAAAATATGTACTTGCCGACTCATCAAAATTCGGTCACGTTTCAACAATAAGTTTCGGAAGTATTGATGACGTGACAATCATATCGGACACTACCCCATCCGATTATGAGGGTTTTAAAATAATAGAAGCGAAATAGATTCAGAAAGGAGTTCGCTATGATTTACACAATAACATTCAATCCCGCATTGGATTACATCATTCGAGTTCCGGATTACAAAGAAGGACTCGTAAACAGAACATCAGAGGAAAAAATTCTTGCCGGAGGAAAGGGCATTAATGTTTCAACGGTTCTGAAAAATCTCGGCTTTGATAATACCGCTTTGGGATTTACATCAGGTTTCACGGGCAATATATTAAAAGAAATGCTCGATGAGCTTGGAGTTAAGAGTGATTTTATTCCGCTCGACAACGGATTCACAAGAATCAATGTAAAAATAAAAGCCGACTGTGAAACGGAAATAAACGGTCAAGGTCCTAAAATAAGCAATAACGCAATAGAAAAGCTTTATGAAAAGCTCGATAAACTTGAAAACGGTGACGTTCTTGTTCTTGCCGGCTCGATTCCGAATACGCTTACGGATACAATTTACTGCAGTATCATGAAACGTCTGCAGGGCAAAGATTTAAAAATTATTGTAGACGCTACCGGAAAGCTTTTGACGGATACACTGAAATTTCATCCGTTCTTAATAAAACCGAACAACTTTGAGCTTTCGGAAATTGTAGGCAGGGAGCTTACAACAGATGATGAAATCGCCGAAGGTGCAAAAAAACTTCGTGAGATGGGTGCAAGAAATGTGCTTATATCAATGGGCGGCAGCGGTGCTTTGCTCGTTACGGAAAATGGTGAAGTATTCCGCTCGGATGCTCCGAAAGGAAAAGTAGTAAATACCACCGGCGCCGGTGACTCAATGGTCGCAGGGTTTATCGCAGGATACCTTGAAAACGGCGATTATAACCACGCACTGAAAATGGGACTTTCGTCGGGAAGTGCAAGTGCCTTTTCAGAAAACCTTGCGACCGGTGACGAGGTAAGAGCAATTTACAAAACACTTTAATTCAGAAAATTTATTTTGAGATATTATAATTTTTAAGAAAGGCGGGAATATTATGCGTATTATGGATTTACTCGACCGTAGAAGTATATCGATAAACGGTTCTCCGAAGTCTAAGGATGAAGCCATTCGCCAAATGGCTGATTTAATGGAAAAGAGCGGTAAGCTCAATGACAAAGACAAATATGTTAAAGGTCTTTTTGCAAGAGAAGAAGAAAGCACCACGGCAGTTGGCGAAGGAATAGCTATACCGCATTACAAGGGCGAAGCGGTAAATACACCGGGACTTGCGGCAATGGTAATTAAAGACGGTGTCGATTTTGACAGTATTGACGGTCAGCCTGTTAAGCTTATATTTGCAATTGCGGCTCCGAATGTTAAAGAAAACGTACACCTTGATGTTTTGAGTAAGCTTTCCGTCCTCATGATGAACGAAGGCTTTACCGCGGATTTACTCGCGGCAAATTCAGTTGATGAATTTGTTAAGGCAATTGACAAATACGAGGATGAAAAGGACGAGGCAGACGAAAAGCCGAGAGAAGTCCAAAATGTATCATCAAGCGTAAAAATTCTTGCCGTTACAAGCTGTCCTACAGGTATCGCTCATACCTATATGGCAGAGGAGGGCTTATATAAGGCAGCCGAAAAAGCCGGTGTAAGCATGAAGGTAGAAACAAGAGGTTCCGGCGGAGCAAAGAATGTGCTTACAACAGCCGAAATTGCAGACGCAGACTGTATCATTATTGCAGCCGATGCAAAGGTTCCTATGGAACGCTTTAATGGAAAGAAGGTTATTCAGGTACCTGTTTCCGACGGCATTTCAAAAGCGGATAAGCTTGTTGAGAGAGCAATAAACGGTGATGCCAAATTATTTAAAGCCGAAGGCGGAGAAGAATCCGGTGACAGTAAAGAAAGCAGCAGTTCAATCGGTCAGCAGCTTTACCGTCATCTTATGAGCGGTGTTTCGCATATGCTGCCGTTCGTAATCGGAGGCGGTATATTAATCGCATTGGCATTCCTGCTTGATAACTTTGAAATCGATCCGTCAAACTTCGGTGTAAATACACCTATTGCGGCATTATTCAAGAAAATAGGTGAAACGGCATTCGGACTTATGCTCCCTGTATTTGCAGGCTTCATAGCATATTCCATCGCGGACAGACCGGGACTTGCAGTCGGATTTGTCGGCGGTATGCTTGCGGCAAACGGTAATCCGGCACTTGAATTTACACAAAATCATTCAGGACTTGCAGGTTACTTGCAGAACACAGTATTCGTAACAGGCGGAGCATCAACCGTATCGGGTTTCCTTGGGGCTTTGGCAGCCGGTTTCGCCGCAGGATATATAGTACTCTTCTTAAAGAAAGCATTCTCAAAGCTTCCTCAGAGTATGGACGGTATTAAACCGATTCTTATATATCCGTTATTGGGTATCTTTATCATGGGTGCTTTAATGCTCTTCATATTTAACCCAATCATCGGACAGATTAATGCGGGACTTTCAAATCTTTTAAACAGCATGGGTTCAAGCTCAAAGGTTCTTTTGGGTATAGTTCTCGGCGCTATGATGGCGATAGATATGGGCGGCCCTATCAACAAGGCTGCATATGTATTCGGTACAGCAGCAATTGCAACAGCTGCACAGTCGGGTGACCCGACAGGCTATTCAATCATGGCGGCAGTTATGATTGGCGGTATGGTTCCTCCGGTAGGAATTGCACTTGCTACATTAATCTTTAAGAATAAGTTTACAGCTGCAGAAAAACAGACAACAATCACAAACTTCATCATGGGTGCGTGCTTCATTACAGAGGGTGCAATTCCGTTTGCGGCATCAGACCCGCTCCACGTAATTCCGGCAACAGCAATAGGTTCCGCTGTGGCAGGGGCATTATCAATGCTCTTCGGCTGTACATTACAAGCTCCTCACGGCGGTGTATTCGTATTTGCCGTTGTGGGCAACTGGCCGATGTATCTCGCAGCATGGATAATCGGTTCAATTATCACAGCCGTATTGCTCGGCATCTTAAAGAAAAAGGTAAATTAAGCAAACTCTATGTGATTAATCACATAAGTTAAAATAAAACTTTTCCCCCAAACTATACAACGACGGAGGGAGTTCACTCCCTCCAATCTCGTCAGACAGGCAAATATAATTACTTTGCCAAAAAAATAACGAAAAATCATTATAAATTTATTAAAGATTTTTTCACAAAAAACTATTGAAATTTTAAACAAAATGTGTTAAAATAGCATTATGAAAACGATAACGCAAACAATTAAAACTTAAGGAGGTTTTTATTATGACAAGCTTTAACTATGTAATCAAGGACGAACAGGGTATCCACGCAAGACCGGCAGGTCTTCTCGTTAAGGAGGCTGCAAAGTTCTCATCTGCAATTACAATCGAGTGCAACGGAAAGACAGGCGATGCAAAGAGAATTTTCGCTGTTATGGGACTCGGAGTAAAGAGCGGCATGGAGGTTACTGTAAAGTGTGACGGAGCGGACGAAGCAGAGGCAGCATCGGCACTTGAAGCATTCTTCAGCAGCACTCTCTAAATTAAAGTACAGTGAAACAGATTTTGCACAGATGCCCTAAGGTATCTGTGCATATTCGGTATTAGTTGTGATATTTTTTTAACGGACTAATTAAGGAGGATTCCTCATGCTTTCAATTAAAGGACAGGGAGTTTGCGGAGGCATTGCCTTCGGTAAGCTTGAACTATTAAAAAAGGAATTAAAGGTTATTCAGCGTTCCCACGTTGAAGATACGAATGCCGAATTTGCACGCTTTGAGGCTGCAAGAGATAAGGCAAAGGAACAGCTCAAGGCATTATATGACAAAGCATTAACAGAGGTCGGCGAGGAAAACGCAATGATATTTGATATTCATCAAATGATGCTTGATGACCTTGATTATGTCGAGTCAATTCAAGGAATTATAACAGGTCAGAAGCTCAATGCCGAAACAGCGGTCGCAAACACAGCCGATACAATGGCGGATATGTTTGCATCTATGGATGACAGCTATATGCAGGCAAGAGCGGCTGATGTGCGTGATATATCCGAGCGTGTTATTTCTATACTTACAGGTGCCTCCGAAGGCGGTATAAAGTCAAATGAGCCTGTTGTAATAGGTGCCGAAGATTTGGCTCCGTCGGAAACCGTTCAGCTTGACAAATCAAAGATACTTGCATTTGTAACAGAAAAGGGCAGCTCAAATTCACATACATCAATTCTTGCAAGAACAATGAATATTCCGGCCGTAATCGGTGCTAAGGGTTTGCTCGATGATGCAAACGACGGAAAAGAAATTATAGTTGACGGATTCACCGGTGAGATATTTATCGAGCCGGACGAAGAAACCGCCGCACGCTTAGGCGAGAAAAAGAAAAAAGCCGATGAACAGAAGGCACTGCTGCAAACCCTGAAGGGTGTTAAGCCCATTACAAAGGACGGACAGGAAATTATGCTGTATGCCAATATCGGCAGCATGGAGGACATTACAGCCGTTTATGCGAACGATGGTATGGGAATAGGTTTGTTCAGAAGTGAATTTATCTATCTGCAAAAGGACAGCTATCCGACAGAGGATGAGCAATTCATCATTTACAAAAGTGTAGCTGAAAAGATGCTTGGCAAGAGAGTTATAATAAGAACACTTGACATCGGTGCCGATAAGCAGGTTGATTATTTCGATATGCCCAAGGAAGAAAATCCGGCAATGGGTGTTCGTGCAATAAGAATCTGTCTTAACCGTCCCGATGTATTCAAGACTCAGCTTCGCGCTTTATATCGTGCCTCGGTTTACGGCAAGATTGCAATCATGTTCCCGATGATTTCTTCCGTTAAGGAAGTAAGACGCATTAAGGAAATATGTAAAGAGGTATGTGACGAGTTAAAGGCAGAGGGCATTCCTTACAATGAGGACATCGAACTTGGAATTATGATTGAAATTCCGGCTGCGGCTATATGCAGTGACCAGCTTGCAAAAGAGGTTGACTTCTTCTCTATCGGTACAAATGACTTGACACAATATACTCTTGCGGTAGACCGTCAGAACATGGCTGCGGCTGAATTCTGCGATATACATCATCCGGCAATTCTACGATTAATTCAGATGACCGTTGAAAATTCACACAAGAACGGTATTTGGACAGGAATTTGCGGTGAATTGGCTGCCGACCTTGAGCTTACGGAAACATTTCTTGCAATGGGAGTTGACGAGCTTTCAGTTTCACCGGGTGTATTGCTTCCGCTCAAGAAGAAAGTTCTTGACACAAATGTTGCGGAAATTAAAGACAAGGCACTTGAAATATTAGAATAAACATATTAGAATAAACAGAAAAATGACGGGCGGCCGTAAAACTTAGATTGCAGCCGCCGGTCCTTTTTCTATTATGAAATTGTTTTCAAAAACAAAACGATAACAGAATTCAAACATATTATTTTCTTCGTATCATACTTTACTAAATATATATTACTTCAATAAAAATCTAAGCCAAGCCGCCATACCGGCACCATGCTTAAATTCACCGTTTTTGATAAATTCTTCTATCTCCCTGCGGCTCTTTAGCTCATAGGTTATTAACTCAGTCGGTTCCTTTTCTTCATTTTCATGACGGCTGCAATACGCATGAAATAAGTATATAACCTCATCGGTTGCACCAAATGACGGATAAAACTCTCCGAGTGAAGTTATTTTATCGGTAATAAATCCGGTTTCTTCTCTAACCTCGCGAACTGCCGCCTGCTCAGGTGTTTCGCCCCGGTCAATAATTCCGGCGGCGAATTCATATGACCACTGTTTTATCGGATAACGGTATTCTCTCAGCAAAACAAATCCTTTTTCGGTTTCTGTTACTACACATACACCCGGCTTGATTTTTACATACGAATATACCGCATCCATATCCTCAACCTTTAATTTATCTTCGATTATATCAAACCTCGCTGCTTTTATAGTCCGGCTAGACACTGTATTAAATACTTCAAAATTCATATTTTCTCAATCATAAATCACTTAACAAGCTCATATCCTATATTTGTAACATCTCCGGCACCCATTGTAAAGATAATATCGCCTTCCTGTGCTTCATTTCTTACCTTTTCGATTATGTCTTCGAATTTATCAATGTATACGGCATTTATTCCCCTTGCCTTTATTTCTTCGCAAAGATTTTCCGGCTTTGTAACACCATCAAATACCTCTCTCGCAGCATAAATATGAGTTAAAATAAGCTCATCCGTATCATCAAAGGCTTCAACGAATTCATTCCAAAGAGTTCTTGTTCTAGAATATGTGTGCGGCTGGAATATCGTTATAACCCTATTATGCGGAAAAGCTTTCGCTGCTTTAAGCGTTGCCTTTATTTCGGTAGGATGATGCGCATAGTCATCTATAACAACGGCCCCGTTTATCATTCCTCTTCTGTCAAAACGTCTATGTGTTCCTCTAAAGGTTTCTATTCCCTTTGCAGCAGTCTGTTCATCTATTCCCATCAAAGTACATACCGCAACCGCAGCAAGTGAATTCAGTATGTTATGCTCACCCGGAACATTAAGTTCCAA
>USPO01000005.1 GCA_900556575.1 uncultured Eubacteriales bacterium | reverse complement strand
GGGGAGATTTCATTTCATCATTTTAAGCGTATTGGGGATATGCAAATGACGAAACGAATTTCTTTGCAAGCTATACCGTTCTTCAAATATTAGTAATAAGCCAATTATTATTTTAAACCGGAACAATGCTACTGCTTTGCCTGCAAAAAGCCGAACAAACAGCCGATGGCAGACTGAACATAGAGCATTAATTCCTCGTGAATTTATTGGAAGATTACAACTCCCAATGAACTCATGAAATGAAATCTGCTTCCTTTGAGTCGGAAACATCTGCACTTAGATTAATAAGTCTGTACATAATAACAGCTGCCTCTGCTCTTGTTGCATTATTCTGCGGCATAAATAAATTATTATCCCTACCTGTTATAATACCCGAATTTGAAGCTGATGCAACTGCTGTTTCTGCCCATTGGGCTATATCAGACTTATCCGAGAAATCGCATTCTCCTTCTTTTATTATACCAAATGCACGAACTGCCATCACTGCCATTTCTTGTCTTGTGATATTCAATTCCGGATTAAAATTTCCGTTATCATCACCTTTTGCAAATCCCGCCTCATATGCAGCTGATGCATAACCCGAAAACCAATCATTTTCGTTTACATCTTTAAATACAGGAGCGTATGTGATTGAATTTATATTTTTTGCTTCTATAATCATTTTGGCAAACTGAGCTCTCGTAACATTTTCATCGGGACGGAATGTATTGTCCGCAAATCCATTAACCAAGCCCATTTTGCTCAATGCTGAAATCTCAGTATTTGCCCAATGATTATCTATATCAATGTAACTTATAGCTATTTCATTATCAGGCTTCTGTGTCAGTATTGGTGTAAAATCTAAGTTTTCCTCTTTTTTTTCTGACGGTGAAACCTCCGGCTTCTGTGTTGCTGTGTATTCATTTCCCGAATAACTTCCGCCTCCTCCGCTCGAAGATGGTTTCCTTGTCGGTGCAGGTACTGTTGTCGGAACAGACGAATTACCATTCAACCTAATGCTTATGGTTTTATTAATTTTTTCATTCACAAAATCCGTATTTGACGCTTTAATACTTATATTAATATCTGTATTAATTTCACTGTCTGTTATTGCCTGAAATAAAACCTTACCTAAAATACCGCCTTCCGCATAATTTGACACCGAAAGTGTTGTAATTAACACACTTCCCTCATTCTCTTTCAAATCATTTATGAATGCATTATTATATATAGTTGAGGTTTCCGTTCCCTTATATTCCAATACTGCTGTATCATATACAACATTTACTTCCGCACCGTTATAAAGATTTCCGCCCGGAAAATAAATTTCTATTGCTGCCGTGTCACCATTATTTAAGTTTGTCTTATCTGAAGTTACTTCAAATGTATTTTCAGCATATGATGTTATTCCGATTACCAGCAAGCTAAAAACCACTGCAATTGGCACCATTATAGAATACATTTTATATTTTAATACCTTCATAGTCCTAAAAATCATTTAACTAATGTTTCAACACTTTCATACGGTTTCATCTCATTTAATGAATTCCATACAAAAGTCTTAATTGTTGTATTTTCACCGCCGCTAATAACCGTATTGCCATTATCACTTGTTATTGTCTTTGTTGATAACAATGCACCGTTTGAAGAATATACAGCAGCTACAACGATCTGATGTGAATTTATTTTCTTCTGCTCTTTTGCCGAAACACTATAATCTGAACCCAGCTTTTGTACTGTAACAATAATATCTTTCATGTTAGCATAATCTGCTATTTTTTTCTCATAATCAGCATAGTTCTTTACAAGTGCTTTCTGCTCTTCTGTCAATGCATCATATGCTGCCTTTGCTGCTTTAGCATCTGTTTCAAAGCTGTCTTTGTTGATGTCAAGTGCCTCTATCATTTTACTTACATTGTCTGCCGCTGCCTTATCATTGTAAGCTTTTACCTTAGCTTCATATGCTGCATAATCTACAAGTGCTTTCTGCTCCTCTGTCAACGCATTATACGCATACTCTATAACTGCGGCCTGTGATTTAAAATCAGAACTTGTTATATCAAGCGCTGTAATCATTTCATTTACTTTATCTGCAGCTTCCTTGTTTGACGCATTTTTGACGAATTCGTTATATGCATCATTTGCAGCCTTTATTTTTTCATCATAATCTTTTACAAGTACCTTTTGTTCATCGGTTAATTCTTTGTATGCATTTTCTACCGCCGCTATTGCCGCAGGTGCTTCTTTATAATTTTCCTCAGTTACAGTTAAAGCATCTAATGCTTTTTGAACCTCTTCCGCCTTTTCCTTGTTAATTTCATTAATCTTTGACTTGGCATCATTAAGTTTATTTACATTGCCAATCATAGCCTTCTTTGCATCTGAAAGACTATTATATGCATCTTCTGCTACTTTTATAGCATTCTTTACATCATCCGCCTTATAATTGTCCGATGTAATTTCTGGTATTTCATCAATTAGGCTTATAACCTTCTGCACTGTTTCATCATCCTGATTAACAGAATTAAACCATGTACTGCCACCCTCGGCTACACCTTCCGGATCCGACTCTTTCACATCTATACTTATATCCGTACTGCCTGCCGATGTCGAAATAAGGTCAAATTCCATCATGACAACATCACCGTTTAAATTATTTGCTTCATTTGCAGAAAGGAATATATAATTAATTGTTCCTTCTTCATACATTGTTGCCGTTCCAACCTTTGTTGGAACAAAATTATCCATCGGTGCTGATGCAAGTTTGGCAGATGCGGAATCATAATTTACAGTTGCTTTTAATCCCGATAAATTCTCGCAATTCTTAGCTACAACAGAAACATGAACCTTATCTCCTACTTTTACTTCATTCTTATCTATTTCAGGACTTACTATTAAGCTTCCCGCAATATTGTAATACAGACTTGAACCGCCAATCATAATATCATTATCTACATCTGATTTACTTATAGTAGATCCGTATGAAGTTATTTTAGTATCGGAAACGGTTTTTTTAGCCTTCAGCGTAAGCTTCATAAGGTTGCCCGAAATTTTCTTTTCTCCACTTGTTGACATAAAAATAGCAGTCTTTCCGTCGTCAGAAATTGATAATCCCGATAATATAGGCTCTGCTTTAACCAATTCAAAGTACTCCGAATCATAGTCAAACTTTAACTTTAATCCGTCCGCACTAAACTCTTTATCCGAAGATACAATAACTTCTGTCTCATCACCGCATTTTAAATCATTACTATCTGTATTTAATACAATTTCGGGTGTTTCTCCGATATAAATTTCCGTATCTCTTTCATTAGTGTCAACATATTTTGGTGTATAGCTTCCCGAATATGTTATACCGGCTTTCTGAAAATGCACCGGAGCTACAAATTGATCTTCTTTAACATCATCATTTACTTTAAATGTTACATCATATAAAGGAGTTGAAGTTACATTATATGAACCTGAAAATGTTATTCCGGCCTGAACGGTATTTCCCGCATTCTCAAAATTATCACTTGATGTGTTATAGCTGAAATTCATAGATTTCTTAGCATTAACATATGTAAGTATATCTTTATCATACTCTAATATTGAGCCTATCTGAGTAATGCTTTCGGCATTGTTAAGCTGCACGGTATAAGTCACCTCATCACCTGGCACAACACTATATTGAGATGATCTGTATATCTCAAAATTAGGGCTATTTTCAGCAAAAGCATTCGGAACAAGCGATAAGGTCATACCTGCAGCTAAAGCAATAGCTGTAATATTTTTCTTCATTATTATCGTCCTTTCATTATCTAAACATATAGGCTGTAAATAAAATATTTACAGCCTATATGCAATCATTCAATTAGTTCTGCGAATTATTCGCATCGCTCTCTGTGTTATTTGCACTGAATGCATTGATTATAGCCTTAAGTTCCTTAAGTGAAATATCACCGTTACCGTCCTTATCAACTCTTGATTTAACAGTAATCTCTGAATTATTTTCATCCTTAATAATATTACCTTCTGCATCTACAACCTTTACATCCTTGCCCAATGCTGCAAATACTGCCATATTAAGGTCAAAAATATCAACAACCTTATCACCGTTAAAGTCAAACTCAGCTGATGGAGATAATCTCTTTATTAATGCATTAAGCTTCTCAACCTGAACATTTGTTACATTCGGATTTGACGCCTTTGTATCTATAAGAGTCTTACCATAGTCCGATGAATTTAATTCGTTGTAGATATCTGCAACTTCATTAATTTCATCTTTCTTTTCATTAATAATCTTATCTTCAGCATCTGCGTCAGGAAGCTTATCTATCTTTGCACCCAGCTTGGATGCCTCGTCATTAAGCTTTATAACCTCAGGAAGAGAATTAAACTTATTCTCATACTCATAAATCACACCATAGCCTGTTGACGCATCAATAGCACCGTTTGCACTGGCATCCTCATATGCCTTCTTTGCTTCTGCAAGATACTTGTATGAATCAAGTGTTACATTATTGATATCAAGCTTTGCAACTGCTTCTTCGTATGCCTTAATATATTTTTCTTTCTCGGCATCACCATTAATCTTCTTATCAAGGGCATCAAGCTCACTGTAATTTGTTACAACTTTGTTGACCTCAGCCTCTGTATACTTCTTTGCGTAACTGTTATAGGCAGCCTTAATATCAGCAATTGATTTATTTGCCTTATCTGCGTCCTTATCTGCATCATATGCTTTAACTGTATCGGCAATGGCCTTTACAAGTTTCTCCGCCTCTGCCTTATCAGCTTTATATGTCGCATTGTCCTCAACTATATTATCAAGAACCTTCTTCTTATCAGCCTCTGCAAGCTGCTCAACCGAGTGCATACCTGAGTAAGCATTTTTAACTGCCGCTACCTGCTTTAACCAAGCTGCATCATCGGTATTTTCAACAGGCGCTGAAAGTGAACCCTTATTTAATGCATCATATGCAGCATTAAAGTCATCTCTAAGCTGCTGGCGGTATCTTGCAAGAAGCATATCATACTTGTCTGAAATCTCTTTACCGATGTATTGAAGCGCCTCAGGAGTTTTATTTACCATCTCACCGTAAAGTTTTGATGCAACCTTAACAGCCTCATACTGCTCTGTATCCGAAAGCTGTTCTGCTTCGTTCACCTGTGCCGTAAAATCTGCTGCCGGCTTGATTAATGCAAGCTTATCAATAAGAGCCTTATAGCATTCTCTTACATCTGCATATTCAGCACTATTATAAAGGTCATTTTCTGCCTTCTGCGTATATGTTGCCTTTTCATCTGAAATAGTTTCAAGGTACTTGTCAATCGAATCAATAATCGGTTTAACTGCGAGATAACTCTCGACATTTGTCGGTACATCGATGTCCTTGATTAACTCCGCTGTATTAGCATTTACATTTACATAAATGGCAATCTTTTTATCCATATCAGAGATTATATTTTCATTGCCGTTCTTCTTAGCTACTTCATTAAAGTATACCTTCTGCTGAGCAGCTGCCTCTTCAACAGCCTTGCTTGCAGCCAAATATTCTTCATAGCTGTTGTTCTTTAAATCTGCCGCAGCAATTCCCGAAACAACATTTTCATAAAGATTTGTGGCAACATCCCAGTAACCGAGAGCTGTATCAATAGTGACAAGCTTTGACTTAACCGACTCCGGAATAGCAAAATAATTAGTTTCACCGTATGTGTAATTGCCTTCAGCATCTTCTTCAGCAAGAACAATCTCATTATTCACATCTTCGAGAGCTGATTTTGCCGCATCTACATCTGTTGATGCACCATAGCCTTCTACTGTTGCAGCATTATCCAATTCATTAATTCTCGCGATTATTTCTTCAGCCTTTGCATTTGCCGCATTGACCTTAGAAAGTCTGTCATTTTCAATGCCTTCGTCCTCAGCCTTTTTAGCACCTACATACTCTACTATCTCATCATATAAAGTCTTACCGACCTCAAACTGAGCCTTATCCTCTTCAGTATCATACTTATCCGCAGCTGCCATATTTGATTCAAACATTGCTGTATATGACTTGTATGTTGTATTATAGTTATCATACTCTGTCTTGAAAGCCTTTGTTACAGTCTCACCTGCACCATCGTGACCTTCCGCAATAAGCTTATCAAGTTTTGTCGAGTAATTAATCACTCCATTTGCATATGCCTGTTCAACCTTTTCCTTTATAAGTTCCGTATTGCTTAAATCAATATCTGTATATACTGTTCCCGATGGATACAGAAGATCTATCACTGACTGAGTTGTTTCTTCTACCTTAGTCTTGGTATTGTTATCTGCTGTATTCTTATATATTGTCTTTCTAAAATCCGAAATTGTCTTCAGTTTATTCGAAACATTGAATGATGCATCAACATCCTTTACATCCTGAGAATCCTTTAAGTTTGAATATGAATACGTCTTTTTTGAAGCATCATATGACTTAACAGTTCCTCCGAAATACTTATTTGTTTCTCCTAAGCTGTCAACCTTTTTCTTATAGTTATTAACCCAGCTGTCATATTCATCTGTTGAATATGAATAACCTGTTACCTTATTATTCTTATCCTTTATTTCTGTTTCTACAACTAAAGTTTCATAATTAAGACCGTTAATAAACTCTGCATAGTTATCAGCATTATCATTAATCAGCTTTGTAATAGCCGCCTCATTATCAGGAATATTAACTTCTTCTGCATTCTTTCTTACATACGCAAGCTTTTCTCCGAAATTAAGCTTTACTTCTTCACCGTTTTCATCAGTTACAGTCATTCCTGTTTCGTATTTGTCATTGAGATATGCCTTTGCATTATTTCCAAGAAGTTTATACTGATACTCGGCATTCACAAGCTTCTTTGCCGCATCCGTTGTATTTGCCGTTGTGACAGCATCTACCGATGACTTAGCAAGCGCTATAATCTTTTCAGCTGTTCTGTCAAGTAATACTTTAGCATCCTCTATATAATTAGATTCATCTTCTACCTTTGCTGCCGTTTCGTCATCTATCTTTATTCCAGCTGCCACATAGGCCTTGTATAAATCATATGTATTCTTAGTATCATTTACAGCTTCGGATATACTTTCATAAGTCTTTTCCGTTACACCGTTTGTAATCATCTCTCTAAGCTTTGCAACCTTTTCGAGGAAATTTTGAGCTGTATTGTACGATGCAACCTGCTCATATAAATTTACATAGTCTTTGTATTCTGTTCCAATCTGTGCCTGGAAATCTGTATCCTTTGAGATAAGACCATATACATCCTGCATACTTTCAAGCTTTAAGGCTGCCGACTGCTTAGCAAAATCACCCTTTGCATCATCAAATGCCGGTTTAACACTGTTTGTATATGCATAGCGGAAAGCTTCTGCAGCTGCTTCTTTATATTCGGCTACTTTTTCATTAATATCTGCTGTAATTTCAGCAACATTAATATTCTTGCCATCTATCTTTTCATTGGCAATAGCAGCCTGTACTTCCTTGTCATACGATGAAAGCTTAGCATTTAATTCATTAAGTTTTTCTATATCTTTAGCTTTTGTTTCGAAATCGTTTCCGCCGTTTACAAGTTCGGCATCAAACAACTGCTTTCCGTCAGCATCTGTCTTTGTTAGACCTGTTATATTCTGAACATTCTTTACCGCACTCACATAATCCGAAACTACATCAGCATCATATTTTTCAAGCTTATCTATATAGTTCTTAACTGTTGTGATATTATCCACGCATCGCATACCTGCAACAAGAAGAGTTTTATATGCATCATATGCATTATTTAAATCAGCTCTCTTGCCGCTCAGTTCTTCATAAGTAATCTTATTAACATCTGTCATTCCTGCTAAGACATTGGCACACTTTGTTCTTACGTCCAAGCCTTCTTTAGTCTGCTTGATATATGAAATCTCACTCTTGCATGAGCCTTCATTCTCATCAACTACCGATTTAAGAGCATCATTTTTCTGGTATGCATCCATACGTGCAATTGCATCAACAACAGACTGATAATTTATTGAAGCTACATCTGCATTCTGATATACAAGCTGTGTATTAACAATATCATATTCAGCATCTAACTGTGCTTTCTTATCAGTTCCGTTGATACCTGCTTCAAATGTATAATTAGCCTTCGCTCCCGATACAACAACCGACTGCTTTTTATCGTCCTTATCTGTGTCTGTGCAAACAGCATAGATATACGGCTTAGCGGCAGATGCACTTACCTTTATATTAGCCGTCTTTGCACCCTTCTTTATGCTTACTTCACCTATCTTATCGGCATCTGACGGCTTAGCACCATAAGCACTTACTCCATAAAGAGTAACCTTACCATCTGTATCTGATTTTGAAATTGTTGTATCCACGCTTACAAGACCAGTGGTATTAACCTTACCAAGGAAACCGTTATTATTAGTAAGGTCAGTAGTTAAGTTTACAGGCTGAGGGACCGGAAAATCAACAGTAAATGTTCCGAATGAACCTGCTGTTCCTTTCGTCTTTCCGTCTGATGATACATAAGCATTTGCCTTAATAAATAACTCTGTTGCATTTGCAATACTGCTGTCAACCGGAATTGTTACTGTACTGTCCTTGATTTCTGCTGCTTCTCCGCCATTAATTGATACCATTCTCTTCTTATCCTTTGTTGAGAATGTTAATACCGCAAATGGCGTATAGTTTGCAAGCTTAACATACGTTCTGTCATCTGTTGCAGAACCGTTTCCGTTTCCGAGATATTCATCCGAAACTAACCTTAATGTACCAACACTTTCACTTTCCACCAATCCGCCGAAAAGATTTTCAGGTGTTTTAACATCGCTGTAAAGGCTTACTGTACTTCCGTCTGCCGGAAGAGTCTTAAACGGAATTGTAATTGACTGTGCATTTGAACCTGTTCCGTTTTCCTTAAAAATATTTATTGCTTCATTCTTGTCATTTTTCTTTGTATAGCTTAATGAATAGCCAACACCGTCAGCCGCCGACACATTTCCGTCCTTTAATGTTAAACCGCCAAGCTTGCCGAATGCTAATTCTGCATCAGAAGATGCAATTGAAAGTCTTGAACCAACATCTGAAGGTGTAGTTGATGAACCGCTATCATCTGATGCACTTTCTTCACCGATTGAATAGAACTTTGTATCATCAAGGATTATGTCTGTAAACTGACTGCTTCCCGATCTAGCGTTATTAACTGTTACTTTCAATCCTCCGATTGTCGTACCTGATGCAAGTCCTACTTCATTGGCTGTCAATGTAAGCTGCTCTCCTGCTCGTGTGAGTGCAATTTGAGCTTTTCTTGTATCTAAATCAAATGAAACTGAAATTCCGTATAATGTACCTTTTGTACCTCTCAATGCAACATCTGTAACATCTGTCTGCGGCTTTGCTCCGCCGTTTACTTCCATTTTTATTCTACTTTTTGTACCAGAATAAGTAAATGAAATCACATCATTGCCGTCTTTATCCACAATTGTAAATACAGCACCATCATGAGCATATCCATCATTCGGAGTGAAAGCAGTATCAAATACAACCTTTCCCGAAGTTACAGCCTTATTAAAATTAAATGAAGCTGTATGTCCTCCGGATTTACCTGCCGCACGAATAGCAAATGCTTTACCTGATAAACCGCCTATTGATGAGGCATCTATAATTCCTACACCTGTGCCGCTTATAGCATCCTGAATTGCGTCATCCCATGCTCCTGTTGATAAAGGTGCATAGCTATCAAAACTCTCCGCCTTGCTTGATGATCCGATGTAGTCTGTTTCTACCGAAGCCGCGCCTGCATTAAGTGCAAGTCCCGGAAAAGCGGATAATGCGATCGTTAATGCAGAGACCGCTGAAACAGCTTTATTGATTTTTCTGTTCATAAAAGAACCCCTCCTATTAACATTGTAACTGTTTACTTGGCGGCATTGTCCGCCTTTCATCGTATATCCAAAAATCATCTGATTTTATATAAAAGCCGTAAACATCAGCTTGTTTATGTAATGGTATCATGTAATTTATCGTAAAGGAAAAACATATATGAAGATTTTTGGACAAAAAAAAGAGGTCTTATGGAAAAGACCTCCTAAAAAATCGTAAAAGAAAAACATTTGCGATATTACTTAGACACAATTATCGATGATATGAATATCAGTATCTATATTATACCACGTTATATTTCCATTATCAAGTCTATTTGCGCGAAAAAAATTTACAAAAAAATATGTATATTATTGATTTTATTTGTAAAAAAAGCATATGTAGCAGTAAATTTACAAAAAAGACAATAAACAATCAATAAAAACCATTGTTAATGACAATAAAATTTGTTATAATAAAACGATGAAGTCTAATACTTAATAACTTAATAAGTTCTGATTTATTAACTGCTTTGTTCTATTTTATTATATTGACAAAAAATAAACCGTCATTATTATGGTCATAATGAAAGGAAGGATTATAATGGCACGGAGAGGTCAAAATATTTATAAAAGAAAGGACGGCCGCTATGAAGGGCGTTATGTTAGAGATCGGACAGTGTCCGGAAAAGCGATATATGGGTATGTATATGCCAGAACATATCGCGATATAAAGGATAAGCTTGAAGCTGCAAAAGCTCAGATGAAAACTAACAGCCATGAAACGGACGAAACTGTCGGAGATATAGTTAATGACTATCTTGAAAGTTGTAAAAACAACATAAAGGAGTCAACACATTTGCTATATACCGGATATTACGAAAGATACATAGAAAATAAACTTGGAAAAATAAAATGCAATCAATTAACACAGGAAAATTTACAGGAATTTATCGACTGTTTATCAACTAAGCTATCACCCAAAACAGTAGAGCTAATATTCAGTTTTTTGAAATGCTCACTTCTATGTACGCTGAAGAACAGCTCATTTACATCAAATTCTGTATTCGATGTAAAAATGCCTAAGAAAAACAGGAATGATATATATCCTTTAACAATGCAGGAACAAAAAAAGTTAGAACAAGCAATATATTCATCAAAAAATGAAAACAGCATTGGAATTTTACTTTGTCTTTATACAGGTATTCGTATAGGTGAACTATGCGGGTTGAAGTGGGAGGATGTTGACTTGGACTCGAAAACTATCAACATCCGCCGCACTGTTCAAAGAATAAAAACATCCTCTGAAGATAGAAAGACAAAGCTGATATTGACAACGCCGAAAAGCAGCTCATCGAAAAGAAAAATTCCTATTCAGGGATTTCTTGCTGATATTCTTAAAGAACATCGGCAAAAACATTCCGAAAATGAGTTTGTATTTGAAAATAAATCCGGCATGAGAGAGCCGAGATATTTTCAATATCTGTTCAAAAGTCTGCTTAAAGAAAGCGGCATCAGAAATGTGAATTTCCACATAACAAGGCACACGTTTGCAACAAGAGCGTTAGAAAGTGGATTTGACATAAAAACATTAAGTGAAGTATTAGGTCATTCATCACCCGCTATTACTTTAAACAAGTATTCACATTGTATAGACGAGCATAAATGCAGAAAAATGGAAGAACTTTCAAGCTTATGTTCCATATAATTGTGTTATTTTTTATTGTTTAACCGTCAATTTTTTAGTCAAATTATTTTAAAAACCTCTTTATATCAACGTTATAAAGACTTTTTCGCAAATGTTTTTCCTTTACGATTTATAGCAGAGAATTTTCTCTCTGTTATAAATACAATATTTAAGCCAACATTATCAAACTTAGTGCCATAACAGCCATTCCGCAGACAAAGCCTATTATAGTCAGTTTCCCTTTGTCATAATTTCTTGCCATCGGCAAAAGTTCTTCTATTGAAATAAATACCATAATTCCGGCAATAGCTGCAAATAATATTCCAAAAAGCATATCATTTAAGAACGGACGTAAAATTAGATATCCGATTACCGCACCAATCGGTTCGGCAATTCCTGATAAAAATGATATAAAAAACGCTTTTCCCCTCTTTCCCTCGGAATAAAATATAGGCATAGCCGTTGCAATTCCCTCAGGAATATTATGTATCGCAATAGCAAGACATACCGCCACGCCCAGAGACGGATTTTTAAGTGCAGAAGTAAACGTTACCATTCCTTCCGGAAAATTATGAATTGCTATTGCAAGTGCCGTCAGCATCCCCATTCTTGAAAGAGCCTCTGAACGATTAGATGTCAGATTACCTATATCACCTTCCGCCGATGGAACTATCCAGTCAATAGCACCTATAATCACAACTCCGGCAAAAAATGCTGCCGCAGCATATAAATATCCCATTTTAGAGTCTGCCCCGATTGCCAAATATCCTCTTGCCTGAGAAAATATTTCTATCATAGACACAAATATCATAACTCCGGCAGAAAATCCAAGTGAAGCCGCAAGCAATTTTGTATTTTCCTTTTTAGCAAATAATGCCGTCAATGCACCTATGCCGGTAGCCGCTCCGGCAATAAGAGTCAATCCTATTGCAAACAAAACATTTCTATCCATAAGAACATCTCCCTTAAATATTTCTTATGAATATATTATGCATTTGCTATTTACATTGCCATTTATTTATTATACACATTTTTTTAAAATTGTAAAGAGATTTTGCAAAAGTGGTCATTTTTCGACAAAAGTGGTTGTTTTTTACCATTAGTTGGTTCTCAAATTATTTTTTCTGCTTTGTTTTAATTAATAAAAAAGAGACTGTTGCAAAACTCAAAGAGTTTTGCAACAGCCTCGTGGGGTTGTAGAAAAATAGTGCAGACCGCATAAAGCGAACTCAATTTAGAAATTTTAATTACTCTGAAAATTTCCACATTGAATATGACCAAATTAATCACAAAAAATGGCTTATTCACTTTGTTTTATTCGCTTTACGCGGTCTGTGCATTTTGCTACAGCCTCTTTAATTATTTAGTTTAAAATATATGTATTAGGTGCCTCAACTGTTGGAAGAGGATTTCCCTCTCCGTCCGTAAGCGAATCTTCAATGTCCATATCATTTTTTTCTTCTGTCGGTACCTGAGTCGGCGCAGCCGGAAGAATGTTTGATAATGATGGTTTAAAATCACTTTTAATTGCTATATATCCTCCAAGTCCGGCAGCTACTACTGCAAGGAGAATTATTATTACTGCCCGCCTTTTTGTATAATCTATTCTTTCCGGTGTTTGCTTTTCAACGAGTATCGTATCCTTACCTCGGCGTTTAAGTCTTTCTGCTTTTCTGATACTTCTGTAATCCATAAAATCATCCCTTCAAATATTCTTCTTTTTGAATTATACCTTAAATTTATATTCTTGTCAACCTATTTTATATTTATTTATAAAATATATATGTAAACATAAATACATAAAAAACAGATTTTTCTTAAAATCACTTGACAAACGCTCATTGAAATGCTATAATATATAAAGGATTTCGGGGTGTAGCGCAGCTGGTTAGCGCACACGTCTGGGGGGCGTGATGCCGCAAGTTCGAATCTTGTCACTCCGACCATTTCAAAAGGATGCAGCTAAGGTTATGCCGCATCCTTTTATTTATTATACATATTGGAGGAATTTATAATGAACACAAAAAAGATTACTTACACCGCTGTTTTCACCGCACTGGTATTTGTTCTTACAACCTTTGTACAAATCCCTATGCCGCTCGGAGGCGGATACATAAACCTCGGTGAAGCGGGAATATATATCTGTGCCGGTCTCTGCGGTCCATTTGCCGGAGCCTTTGCCGGAGGAGTAGGTTCAGCACTTGCTGACCTTTCAACAGGATATGCATTCTGGGCATTGCCTACACTTATTATAAAGTGCTGTGAGGGTCTGATTGTCGGCTTATTTGCTAAAAATGCAATAAGGTATTTTAACGGAAAAACAAATATCGGAATGATTATTGCCGGAATATTCATGATTTTAGCATATTTCGGTGCAAGATTTATCGTTGTTTCGGGAAATACTCTTGAGGCATCCGTAGTTGCCGCAGGCATGAATGTAATTCAGATTGCCGCCGGCATAATATGTGCGGATTTTGTTTTTATCGCATTGAACAGAATGCATTTCAAAGTTAAGATGTAAATATAAAGGCATGGGACTGTTGCAAATTTTGTTTTGTAACAGCCCCATGCCTTTTCCTTTTATCCCTGTCTTCTATTAATTAAAATGCTCTAAGCAGATTGCTCTCTTGAAAGGCGACGTCGTACTTTGTTTACTTCGAGCCTTGATAGAAGGCAAGATACATCGAGCATTTATTCCAATATGTATACATTGCAGCTTCTTCTTCCAAATGCATTTACCGATGCTACCGAGCCTTCATAACAAAGGTCAATTCTGTTTCCCTTTATTGCACCGCCGGTATCTTCCGCACTTGCTACTCCATATACCCAGCTGCCGTCTGTTGACTCAACATATACCTTTGAACCTAACGGAACAACACTTGGGTCTATTGCTACTATTCCATGCTTTAATGGATTACCCTTTGCCGATACAGTATATCCGCCGTTTTCTGAAGGTGATGTCGAATATGCTGTTGCCTGCATTGTAATTTTTTTCTTGTATTTCATACCGTTTATTGTATTTCCGGTATCGCTAGAAAAGCTTGAACCAGACTTCGGTGCTGTAACTGTTTTTGACGGTGCTTTCGTTGCCATCACTTTCGTTCCCTTAGCTATAATCTGTGCTGTCGGCACTTGTGTAACTTCTTCGCTTATAGTCTCTCGTGATGCCTCTGCTCCGTCACGATATATAACGTGCTGAACAATGGTTTTGACTCCGTTTACACCTGCCTGAATTACTTTTGTTTCACCTGTATACATTGTACTGTCCTCTGTATACTGTGTATCAAATTCTATCGGCTGTGTAATAGTTTCGTCCTTTTCATCAACTGCTACAACTGAAATTGTGTCGCCGTCTGTTGTTATTTCATCTGCCGCTCCGGTCTGATAACCTGCTTCTGCTAAAGCCCCCTCCGCGTCGGCACTTGTAACATTTGCTACGGTCTCACCGGAATTTGTCTTTATTGTTACCTGCTTTCCTCTCTTAACAACGATTTCATGACCATCATCAAGCTCTGACTGAGGGTCTACATTAAGTTTATCTGTATCATTTACAGTTACGCCTTCCTTATTCAAAAGTTCCTCAACATTGTTAACTCTTGTTTTTACTACGATTGATTCGTTCTGACCCGTAAATTCATTTATTTCTGTAATTGTAACTTCTTTAGCACTTGCTGTATATACCCAGCCTGCCGAACCGGTAAATACCGCTATTGCAGCAGCTATTGACATTATTCTCTGACGTACTCTTTTTCTATGTTTCTTAGCTCTTTTTTCTTCAATTCGTTTAATCTGATTTTGTCTAAGTACTCGGGCCAGCTCTTCACTGTCTGCCCCATAATTTAATTCTCTTATATCCATTACATAACTTCCTTTCATAATTACGAATTATATTATACTACATTTTCATTACATTGTCAACCCTTTTATTACATTTATGTTACACAAACATTTCACAAGTAATATTTGTGTAACAGGTATAAACTTAACAAAAAAGGCAATAATTTTAGTAAGCATTAAGGATTTATGTTAATAATTCAATAAAAATGGAGGTATAATTCAATGAAAGAAAATTTACCCAAGGTTGTAATATTAAACAGACTTCAGTCACCTTATGTAAGTGAGGCAATAATTATACTTAAAGACAGCTGTACACTTCCGCAAAGCCGCGCTATTGAGGAAGCCGAAAAAGTCGTGCGTTCATACTTAGAAAGGACAGCAAAAAACGGCCAGTCCCAAAAGACTGTCCGTCATTGTTCCGGTAAAATCACCGCTGTATTGTGCATATGTGCCGCTGTAGTATCATTCGCTGTCAGCGTTGCTTTCCTTAGATGATGCAAATATATCATCCATATGGTCAGCATATTTTTCATATTGCTCCGCATTATCTGATGTTCCGTCATACTCAAAATCATAGTATACAGATAAATCATTTTCTCTGTCTATTATGTATTTCCTATGCTTAACAGTATCCCCATCCTCTATTGTAATTGCATACCAATCATTACCAGCAAGTGAATAACTCACCTTACCTGTTGTGTTATCAGCATACTTCTTCATAAGTGAGGATGCATTTCCTCCGGGATATTCCTCGCTTGTCACAGTTATAAGTGCATCGCTGTCACCTGATACTCTAAGTTTTTCTTCGGATGTCCTTGTATCCTCTTTTGTAAAATCGGAAGGATATTCAAAACTCATACCATTTGAAAGCTTGTATGACTTATACTTACTCTCCTTTTCTTCTGATGGTGCAGCTGTTGATGTCGTTTGAGTTGATGACGGCTGTATTGTCGGAGTCATATCGGTTGTTAATCCTCCTATTGGCTGATTTGTTTTCCATTCCTCATCTTTGCTTGATACGGTAGTTACAATATAGGAAATAACCGCTATAACCACCACTGCTGCAACACATACTCCTGTCCATATCAATATTTTATTTTGTTTCTTTCTCTTTTCCTGTCTGCGTTGTCTCCTTCTTTCATCTATTGCTTCTCGTTCATCCTGTCGTTTTTTTCTTTCCAGTCTTTCCTTTTGAAGCTTCTCAATCTGTCTCTGCTTTTTTTCGCTTTCTGTATTTTTTCCCTGCCTTACGGAATGTCCGCAGCGGTCACAAAAGCGAGCTCCCTCCTTCAACTGCCTGCCGCAATTTTTACAATATTGCATATCTAAGCTCCTTATCTATTTTATAAATAATCCATTCTATTATACTACATAAATGTTTTTTTTGCAAGATATTTTTTTATAAAATTAAATTTTCTTTTTATTTCGGTTACAATATACAAATCATTTATAACTTAAGTACAGACTGTAATATGCCGCAATCAGGCTGCTGCGAATTGTTCCGATTTAAATAAATTATACTATTGCAAAATTTCCGTATATGTGTTAAAATAGAGCCATAAATATTATAAAATGGGAGATTAAAAAATGAAGCTTATATCATGGAATGTAAATGGACTTCGTGCCTGCGTCAAAAAGGGCTTTGAAGAGTATTTTTACAGTGTTAGTGCTGATATATTCTGCCTTCAGGAAACGAAACTTCAGGAAGGACAGATTGAATTTGCACCGGAGGGATACCATTGCTACTGGAACTATGCTGATAAAAAAGGATATTCCGGAGTTGCAATGTTTACAAAACGTGAACCGTTAAACGTTACCTACGGAATAGGAATAGACGAACACGACCACGAAGGACGTGTTATTACCGCAGAATTTGAAGATTTTTATATGATAGTGTGTTACACACCAAATTCACAAAGTGAACTGCAAAGACTTGAATACAGGGTTAAATGGGAAAAAGACTTCAGAGAGTATTTAAAAGCACTTTCCGCCAAAAAGCCGCTTATTCTCTGTGGAGATTTAAATGTAGCACATAAAGAAATAGACCTTAAAAATCCTAAAACTAACCGTAAAAACGCAGGCTTTACCGATGAAGAAAGAAATGAAATGACCGCACTTCTGAGCAGCGGCTTTATAGATACCTTCAGATATTTCTATCCCGATACAGAAGAAAGATATTCATGGTGGTCATACCGTTTTAAAGCAAGAGAAAGGAATTCCGGCTGGCGTATAGACTATTTCATAGTTTCGGAGACCTTAAAGGATAAGCTTGAAAGTGCTGATATCCATCATGATATCATGGGTTCAGACCATTGTCCGGTTGAGCTTGATATTAATTTGTAACAAAAATCGGAGCGGAAAAAATCCGCCCCGATTTTTATTTATTCCTATTTGCTTCCATATGAATTATCAAAACAGACATATCCGCCGGTGAAACACCGCTTATTCTCGATGCCTGTCCCAATGATTTCGGACGCACCTTATTCAGCTTTTGACGTGCCTCTATTCTTAACCCGTAAACATCATCATAATTAATATCTTCCGGCAGTAAACGTCTTTCAAGCTTTTTGAACTTATTAACCTGATCTATCTGGCGGTCAATATATCCTTTATATTTCATCTTTATTTCTGCCTCTTCAAGAACTGCCTCCGGCAACTCCGGTCTTGTTTCATCAACCGGTGCAAGCCTTTCATAGTTAAGCTCCGGACGTCTTACCAATTCCGACAGCCTAAGACCTGTCTTTATCGGTGTTGAATTATACTTTTCAAGTATCGGATTCGCTTTTTTCGGCGGAATTATCGTATTCTCCGCACGTTTAATTTCCTCATCAACCATTTGCAGCTTCTTCTGAAGTCTTGCATATCTATCCTCGCTTATAAGTCCGACACGGTATCCGATAGGCGTTAATCTCTCATCTGCATTATCCTGTCTCAAAAGCAGTCTGTATTCACTTCTTGATGTCATCATTCTGTATGGTTCGTTTGTTCCCTTTGTTATAAGGTCATCGATCAATGTTCCTATATAGCCGTCCGAACGTTCCAATATCATCGGTTCTTCGCCTTTAAGTTTTAATGCGGCATTTATTCCCGCAACTATACCCTGTGCCGCCGCCTCCTCGTATCCGGAAGTACCGTTGAACTGTCCGGCACCGTAAAGGTTTTCAATGCTCTTAAATTCAAGAGTAGCTTTCAGCTGCTGAGGGTCGCAGCAATCATATTCAATTGCATACGCGCTTCTCATTATTTCCGCATCTTCAAGACCTTTTACACTTCTGTACATTTCAAGCTGTACATCTTCCGGTAAACTTGTAGAAAAGCCCTGTGCATACATTTCCTTTGTTCCGTCACCCATAGGTTCGATAAACAGCTGATGACGTGATTTATTCGCAAAACGTACAACCTTATCCTCGATTGACGGACAATATCTCGGACCTACACCCTCTACCATTCCGCCGTACATCGCACTTCTTTCAAGGTTATCCATGATTATCTTATGTGTCTGCTCATTTGTATAAACAAGATAGCATGGTATTTGTTCTCTTTCAATATGTTCATTATCAAAAGAAAACGGCACAATTTTTTCATCGCCGTATTCAATTTCCATTTCATCATACCTTAAAGAATCGGCATGAATTCGTGCCGGTGTACCGGTTTTAAAACGTCTTAATTCTATTCCAAGCTTTCGTAGATTTTCCGAAAGCTCATTTGCCGGAAACATACCATCCGGTCCGCTCTCTCTTGAATAGCTGCCTATCAAAATTTTTCCTTTTAAATATGTACCCGATGCTATTATAACAGCTTTTACGGAATACTCCACTCCGGTATGAGTAACAACTCCGCACACCTTGCCGTCCTCAACCTTTATATCTACGATTTCCGCCTGTTTAATATAGAGGTTCTTCTGATTTTCAAGACGTTTTTTCATTTCCAAATGGTAACGTCCTCTGTCTATCTGTGCTCTCAAGGAATGAACCGCAGGTCCCTTTCCTCGGTTAAGCATTTTTGACTGAATAAACGTTGCATCTGCCGCTTTTCCCATCTCACCGCCGAGAGCATCAACCTCTCTTACAAGATGTCCCTTTGCTGTTCCTCCGATGCTCGGATTACAAGGAAGGTTTCCTATTGCGTCAAGACTTATAGAAAACATAACCGTTTTCAATCCCAAACGAGCCGCTGCAAACGCAGCCTCGCAGCCGGCATGACCGCCGCCGATAACGGCTATATCATAGCTTCCCAAATTCATCAATTATCCCCCTTTATATAAGTAATTTTGGCTTTATTGGCATTTGTCTGCTTTTCCTGCTGCTTAATTATCTTCTTAACAACTCTTGCCGCATAAAATTCCATCGGAAAGCGTGTCAGGCAAAGACCTAACAGTAAATCAAATACTATCACAATTCCGGGAAATACGGCAAATGACAGTGCAATAATAATTCCGGCACTGATAACAGTATGCACAATTGCCATAGGGAGATGCGCCACTGCACAGAGGATTGCATTTTTGAACAGCTGTCCCAACGAACATTCAAAGGTTATCATAATCTGATATATATAGTAATGCATAATCGTATATATAAATATTAATGCACCAAATAAACCGCAGAGGAAAAGCCAAGCGTTATTACCTGTCGATGTATATTGACCGTAGTAGAAAAATGCGGCTGTTATTCCCATTATTACAACCACAGCATCTATAATAAACAGTGCAATTGCCTGCTTAAAGTTCTGCTTAAAGGTATCAAAACCATCGCTCCATACACCGAAAAGCGGTTCACCTCTTGTAAAGCAGCGTGTTATGTACGCATATGACGGACCGAGCAGCGGATTTCCCCACAGATTAAACATAACCAAAGTAAAAATCTCACGCAGTCCAAAAGCCATAGCCTGAGTCATAGCATCGGCACCTTCCGCATTACCCACAATCGATTGCAGCCATTCGATTCTTACCGGAGCAACAAGATAAAGAAAAGCCAGCCAAAGGATACTCAATATTGAGTATAGGGCATTAGCCTGAATAAACTTTCCAAGCTTATGCCAAATAATATCAAAAAAGAGGAAAAATCCTTTTTTCTGCGGCTCGTTCTTATCGATTCCTTTGCCTTCCTTCATCATTCCCGAAGCAAGACCTTTACCGTCCAAAAAACTCATTCACTTCATTCCTTTCAAAAATAAAAAATTTTTCTATTATATATTGTAACACAAAACGTTTTATGATACAATATATTTTAGAAAAAAAGTTTTAAATTTTTTTAATCGAAGCACAGCTTGCCGGAACTTGCAGCCTGTACACACCTACTTAGATATTGAGCGACATCTGTGCTTAATTATATATGAATTATGAAAGGTTGTTAAACATGAGAGAACTGAAAATAACAAAAAACGATGCCGGACAGAGAGTAGATAAATTTTTTGCAAAATATTTACCTAAAATGCCGAAGAGTATGCTGTATAAAAGTATTCGCAAGAAATGCATTAAAGTAAACGGCAAGCATATTAAAGACGGCTCCTATATGCTGAATGAAGGCGATGAATTGAAACTTTTCCTAAAGGACGAGTTTTTTGAATCACCGAAAAAATCCGATTTTACCCCGATACCGTATAATCTGGATATTGTTTATGAGGACGATAATATTCTTTTGATAAACAAAGCCGCCGGAGTAGTTGTTCATGCTGATGACAGAAACACAAGCGGAACTCTCATAGAACAAATTCAAAGCTATCTGTATGCAAAAAAGGAGTACAGTCCCGAACAGGAACACAGCTTTGCTCCGGCATTGTGTAACAGACTTGACCGCAACACATCGGGAATTATAATTGCAGCAAAAAATGCCGCCGCACTCCGTATTTTAAACGAAAAAATACGAACAAGAGAGATACACAAGTATTATCTGTGCATTGCCGACGGTATAATCGAAGGTGAAGGAAATCTGAGCGGAAATCTGACGCGAGGTGAAAAACAGGTAAAAATAACAAAAGCGGTACAGGAAAATTCAAAAGCCGTAAGTCTAAACTACAAGGCGATTGCCGCGAAAAACGGAAAAACTTTGCTTGAAATCGAGCTTTTAACGGGAAGAACCCATCAAATCAGGGCCCAGCTTTCATCTTTCGGTCATGCATTGAGCGGTGACAGCAAATACGGCGGCTCGAAAACCGGCGAAAGGTACAAGCTTGCAAGTTATCGGCTTATATTTGACATGACTGACTGCGGAAAACTTGAATATCTTAACGGCAGGGAGTTTAGAATCATGCCCGAATTTGCGGAAGATTTTTAAAAGAACGGTGCTTATTTTTGCACCGTTTTTCATTATTTTCTTTTTTTATATATTTTTATACAAATTTCAGATAAAGTATTGAAAATATTATTAAATTGTGTTATAATCATTACATAATTTACATTTATATAGTACGAAAGGATAATATTAAATTATGAAAAAACACAATATTTTACCTGCAATAATATTCGCATCTATTATGGTTTTTTGGATTATTTTTCTTATTATTTCAATTACCAAATCTAATAATGCAACATCATTAATTATTAACGTTATCATGCTAATTATTGCAGCTATATTTATTCTAACAGGAATTTTATTAGGTCTACACCCAGCATATAAAGCAGAAATTGAATTTGATTCATTGACAGATACTATAATAAATACTTCAAAAAAAGATAAAAATATAAGTATTAATAGTATTTTCAAATCAAACACAGAGTATTTCTCAAACAAATTATTAAATGAACAATTTACAGAATACTATAATGAATTTAAAAGAATACAAAACTCATCAGAAATTAACATTGTTAATTGTGATATTAATGACTTTATAAATGATGATTGTATATATACTATCATAAAAAAGCATTATAACGATCAAATAATGGGTATAATGACCGGATTAGGTATATTAGGCACATTTGTCGGATTATTTTTCGGTCTTTTGTCATTTGATACTTCTTCTACTGAGGCAATAACTAATAGTATTGTTCCTCTAATGGAAGGAATGAAAATTGCCTTTTTAACCTCAATATACGGAATGACATTTTCTATATTATACGGTCTTTTATATAAAGAAAAGACTACTTCTGTACTCAATTCTCTTGATAAATTTATTGAAGAATTTAAACTGAATATAGTTCCGGACGGTACAAATCAATCTGTCAATTATATAATTAAATATCAAGAAAAACAAACGGAATTATTGAGCAATGTTACCGATCAGTTATCACGCAATATTGGTGATATTATGAGCAGAAATATAGATATAATACTGTCTAAATTTTCTCAATCACTAAATTCTTCAAATAAATCTAACGAGTTAATGGAGAATTTAATCGATACAGTAAAAACACAAAATAATATACTTAATACATCATTAGAAAGAGTCTCATCAGATATAAAAGATACAATCTACTCAAAATATACCGAAACATCAAAAATTTTAAATAATATCTCAAACGGTATAACAGATAATCAAAATAAGCGATACGAATCAATTAATACCTTATCGGATAAATTTGAAACTTTAATTAATGGAGTATCAAAAAATATCATATCTTCTTTAGGAACTGCTATTACCTCTTCTAATAGTACTCTTAACGAAAAGATTTCAGATTATGTAAACTTATTATCTGAAAATCAAAAATTACAGCAGAATTCTCTTGACTCTATTGCCTTAACCAACGATAATATGGCTAATACTATAAAGCTTATATCTGATAATTCATCGACTGTTTCCTCTTCTATTCACGAAGTCATTGGAAATCAGTTTAAACATGGTGAGTTACTTGATACTATATACAGCGGCATTTCATCTTCATTGGCTGAAGTTGTTAAAAATCAGTTTGCACAACGTAACTCGCTTGATAATGCTTCTGACAATATTATCTCTTCACTTAAAAACACGATAACTTCTTCTATTTATCAATTAAGAGATAGCCTTTCTTCTTCATTTGAAGATACTATGACTACATCTAATTCTTTACTAATAGAAGAATTGCCTAAAGAAATAGGTCTTGAATTTGGAACGCAATTTACTCCTGCTTTATCAAAGCTTGAGAATTCTATTCAACAATTTACTCAAATTGTTGCTGATAACCAAATAAAAGGACTTGCTAATATAATTAACTCATTTATATCTGAAATGAACAAAGCTTTAGGAGGTCAATTCAAAGAATTGGGTAATACAATAACTGAACTATGTGTACTCCAAAAAGAGTCTTCAAAGCACGTTAAAACTGTTATAGATGAAATTTGCAAGACTTCTAAAGATATTAAAAACATCAATCAAGCATCAGAGGATATAATTTTAAATATGAATTTATTCTTAGATACTACAACCGAAATGCAAGACTCTTTAAGCAGTAAACTTGATTTACTTACCGAAGACATAAAGCATCATTCAGATACTGTAAAAAAACAATCTAAATATATAGATAATGTTGCAAATTATATTAATAACATTGATGTAAGTAATAGTAAAATTCAAAAAGAAACAGAAAATCTTTTAAAGAAATGTGATAATTTAGTAAATAATATAAATTCGTCATCTATTAAATTACATAATACCTTTACAAAGAAAATAAACGAATTTGAAAACTTTATAGATACGCAAAGAACTCAATCCGCAAAAGAAATGAAAGAAATATCTAATGAATTTCTTAAATCTGCTAAACAAATGAGTAATAAAACCACTGAATTAGATAAGGGGCTTGAAAAAGCTCTAAACGGTGCATTTTCAACCTTTGATAAGAACATGGCTGATATTACAAGACATCTTTCAGGAACGATAATTCAAATAAAGGACATCATTGATAATGTTCCAAAAGCAATAAGTGTTTCTTGCGATGAGTACAGAGATGTAATAAAAAATCTAACCAAAGAAACAGCAGATTATGTAAACACAGTCAGTCTCCTAAAAAACAGTGTTGAGAAAGAATTAAATAATAAGGGAGGCCACCGATAATGAAATATCGTCGAAACAACCGACATTCTGATAACGGACATGAATATTGGCAGTCATATTCTGATATGATGGCAACACTGTTGCTTATGTTTATATTAATAACTGCTGTTACACTTCTCGGTGCACAAAAGAATTATGAGATAAAAAATCATGAAATTCTTGAAACAAAAAGCGAATTATATCAAAGCAAGCAGCAAATTGAACAGATTGTAGGTATACGAAGCAAACTTATTGACTCTTTAAAGACAGAGTTTGCCCAAACATCATTAAAAATATCAGTTGACTCCCAAACCGGAGCAATAGCATTTGACTCTAACTTGCTGTTTGACTATAATCAAGACGTTCTAAATGCAAATGGTACAGCTTTTTTAATGGAGTTTTTGCCAAAATATTTCTCCATATTACTATCAGATGACTTTTCTGAATATGTGGCGGAAATAATTATAGAAGGTCATACAGACACACAGGGCGATTATATGTACAATCTTGATTTGTCTCAAAAACGTGCCTTAGCGGTTGCTGCATTTTGTGTAAGCGATAACCAAACGCTTTTCAATGAACAAAATAAAGCACGTTTGAGAGAAATTGTAACAGCAAACGGACGCTCAATGAGTAAGCCTATATATAATTCATTAGGGCAGGTTGATATGGAAAAATCACGCCGCGTTGAAATAAAATTTAGATTAAAAGATGATGAAATGATTGCAGAAATGCAAAAAATATTAGGTGGTCAGCAATGATAAAAATTAATCAACCGTTCAGATTAGAACAAACATTAAATGAAATAAAATTATCTCATCCGAACATTGGGGATACTCCCAATGTCTCAGATGATGCATTTATTAAACTCCTTCGCAAAATTGTGGCTATGAATGAAACTGAGCTAAAGAGATATACATACACACTCTTACCAACTGATGTAATTAAATTATGCAAGTATGCACCCGGCAATATCTATAACCTTAAGCTGGATAATATATTTAAAATAATACGAGTACGTCTTAATACTGACTGCCTGAAAGCTTTATACTATTCTTGGCAAAATAAATTTGATAATAGAAAATTTAACAAGTTTTTTGGAAGCATATTAGATAATGTTGATATTCGTAAGCAGTTTTATAGTATATCTTCAATTAATACAAATATATTTTTGAAAATACTCAATGGCAAATGGCCCCACATTAAATTAGGCCAAATATTATGTCAGGATGTAGTATTTAGCGAACATATACAGGATAAACTTCAAAGCTTTAATATAAAAGCAAGCTCCGCAATATCCAAAAGCTGTACTGATATGTTTTATTTTTTCTGCTGTAAAGATGCTTATATTAAGACTGATAAGGCTAATCTTAATGAAATTTTACGAAAAAATAATTCGCTGGATATGTTAAGGCTTTTCATTTCAAGCTTTTTTAAAAAGTTATCAATGAACGATTTAATAAAATATTTCAATATAATTCAACATACCCAATCTTATATTGGAAAATATAATTCTGATAGATATAATGACTTTTTTAAATTACTCAAACCGGAGATTGAAAGAAAATATCATTCATGGATTAACTTATATGAATTATATAGCAATCTTGATAATGAAAGAATAGACTTCTGGAAAATGTATGAATTTGTAGACATAACTCGGTATAAACAAAGTTCTTCATTAGTAATGGAATTTGAATACTATTACGCAATTGAATTTATAGGAAGTGAAGGCGGTCCTGTATACTTCTTTACAAAGAAAGATTATGAAAACCATATACAAAGCAAAATGGCTTACAGTAATGCAGAGTTACGGCAGGGACTATATCACGAATATTGGTGTAACTATTTTGGAAGATATGAACATAGATTTTTTTGGCAATCAACAGTCAGTGCAATTATACAAATATATAAAATAACCCAAAAGGCACAATATTAACAAAACGGGGGTGTAGCAAAACAGTGATTTTGCTACACTCCCTCTTGTTTTCATACAATTTATAACATTTTCAAAACACAATTGTAAATAATATGTATTTCATTTCT
>USPO01000004.1 GCA_900556575.1 uncultured Eubacteriales bacterium | reverse complement strand
ATAGCACCAACTATTCTGTTCTCGTCTGTGATATTTCCCTCTGAATCGAGCGGAACATTGAAGTCACATCTTACGAGGACTCTCTTGCCTTTTACTTCTACATCTTCAACTGTTAATTTGTTGTACATGATTTGATTCCTCCATCTTGAGTTATCGGATAATTTATCCGTGTAATAAATTGCCGGACAGCTCATCGGTCAATGCCTGCAAGCAGTCCTTTTTTTATAACTATATTGTATTATAAAATCCGCAATTTTGCAAGTGTTATTTTAAATTTTGTTAAATTTTTACCATTATTTTTTCCAAAAATACATTTAGTATGTAAAGTAGCCAAAATAATTTGCCGTAACTTCAAGGCTTATTAACTTCTCCGTTAAATTTAAGGTATTTATTTTATAATCAAAGAAGCGGTAATCATGCTCACCGCATCACCAATCAATGCACACGGAATAACCGCCGCACTCTTTTTCACTCGTGTATCGGCAAGATACACGCATATACAGTAAAATGTTGTTTCGGTAGAGCCTGTTATTACAGAGGCAAGTCTCCCCGCTCTTGAATCCGCACCGCAGGTATTTAGTATATCCGCCAGCATACCGAGTGAACCCGAACCGGAAACCGGACGAATAAGAGCCAGAGGCAGAACCTCCGGCGGTATGTTTACTTTCCCGGCAAACGGCATGAGAGCATTGCACAGCATATCCATTGCACCGGAAGCTCTGAGCATATACGATGCTATCATTATTGCCGTTACAGCCGGAAATATTCCCATTATTATTTCTATTCCCTCCCTCGCACCGTTTGTAAACGATGAATATACAGACGTTCTTTTTACAAGTGCTGTGACTATAATAATAGTCATAATTACAGGTATCATGATTACCTCCTTATAAACAGTTTAACCGCTCCCGCTGCGGCAATACATCCGCTAAATGATGATATTAATACCGGAACAACTATATCTGCCGCGGCAGCCGCTCCGGCAGCCTGACGTATTGCAATAATGGTTGACGGAAAAAGCTGAATAGACGCAGTATTCAGAGCAACAAGCATACACATATTTTTTGATATTCTGTCCGGACTTTTATTTTCCCTGTCAAGTGCTTTCATAGCATTTATACCCATAGGTGTTGCGGCATTCCCCATTCCCAAAAGATTTGCACTCATATTCATGGCTATATATTCTTTTGCTTCTTTGCCCGCACCATTAAAAAGCCTTGAAATTATCGGCATGAGCAATTTCCTTACCGCCCTTGCCGCTCCTGAATTTTCCGCTATCTTCATAAATCCGTTCCAAAAGCATAATGCACCCGAAAGGCTTATTAAAAACTCCACCGCCGCTCCGGCTCCGTCCATGGCTGCCGCCGCCGTTTCATCAATCTTACCGTTTACCGCACCGCATATAACAGATATAATTATCATTCCCGACCATATATAATTCATTCCGTTCCTCCATTTATATTTGACATTGACTTCTTTTGATGTTATAATATTATATATTCTTATTTCAGGCTACATGACGGCAGTTTTCGCAGATTCTGCTTCTTGCAAACAATGCCGGAACATTGCTCCGATTTAAATTTATTCAGAAAAGAGGGTCATTATGTACGGATATACAATATTTCATGAAAAAGTAGTTCAGCAGCTGATTGACAGCGTAAGAAACGGCACAGTATCGCACACCTATATATTTGAAGGAGCGGAAGGAATGTATAAAACAGAGGCGGCAAAGCTTTTTGCAAATGCCCTTGTATGCCAAAATCCGCATTCTGCACCATGCGGTGAATGTCCCGCCTGTGTAGAGGCTCAATTAAACAGCTGTCCCGATATAAGCTTCGTTCAGCATGACCTTGATTCAAACGGAAAACCAAAGAAAACAATCGGTGTCGATGCCGCACGAGATTTAGTCGCTGATGTACAGAAAAAGCCTTATGCATCAAAAAACAAGGTCTATATCATTCCCGACGGCGAAAACCTTACCGTTGAAGCACAGAATGCACTGTTAAAAACACTCGAAGAACCTCCCGAATATGCTGTATTCATAATTATAGTCCCGGCGGAAAGCCTGCTTTTGCAAACCATTATTTCACGCTCTGTAACAGTGAGCTTTAATGCTGTTCCGTCCGATGTGATATATAATTATATTATAAAAAAATATCCTCAAAAAGCTGATACGGCAAAATTTATTACAAAGTACTGCGAAGGTGTTCCCGGAATTGCCGATACGCTTGCAAACGATGATGAGTTTGAAGACTTAAGAAGCAAGTCACTTGCTATGATGCTGCCGCTGACATCTCATTCATCAAACGATGCATTTAAAATCCGTGACTTTATTGAGGAAAACAAAGATAAAGCACATCAAATATATGAAATCTGGCTTTCATTCGTCAGAGATATATCCGTAATTCAATGCGGAAATCTCGATGCGGTTATAAATTCGGATAAAATTGAACGTTTAAGGCAATTATGTCCGAGAATGGATTTAAAAAGATGTATTCATGCCGCGCAGCTTATCGTTGAAAGTGAAGAAATGCTTGCAAGGTATGTAAAAAGTTCAGCCGTTGCACTTCGGCTTGCATTGATGTTTTAAAAAAGGCTGTACTCAAACTCAAACGAGCTTGGGTACAGCCTTTTTTTTACTTGCCCAATACAGCTATTTCACTTATATGACAATAATTCTTTGACGGGTCTGTTGCACCGTCTCCCGAATATCTCACATATCTTGCCTTTACAGGAGTATTGAACATGAATTTCTCAAAACTGTCGCTTTCACCTGTATTTTGTGATTTTTCAAGCGCAGTTGTCCAGTTTTCTCCGTCTGTACTTACTTCAATAGTGAACGGATATACTCTCTCCGCACCTTTCCAGCAGGCAATTGCGACACCCTCAACCTCATGTTCCTCACCGAGATCAAGAACCAATGTGCTTGCACCGTAATTTGACCATCTCGTTGTCATATCAAGGTCAACCGCACCTCTTTCAAGGTTTCCGTCATTTCCGCTTGCAGTTACCGAATACACGTCAAGCTGATTATCATAATACTTTTCACCCTTGCCGTTAATCGCTGCCTGCTCAATCTTATCCGGAACAGGTGCTGTTTCAATGCTTTCTTTCTGTGCCTTTGCCGCCTCGTCACTGAGCTTGCACTCTACATCTCCTATAACGATAAGTCCGTCATTCCAGTAAACCTGCTGTCCTAAAGCCTCTGCCGCCGCTCTTAACGGAATCATTGTTCTGTCCTGTGCAATTACCGGTGATGTTTCCATTGTCTTTGTTTCGCCGTTTACCTTGTATTCAGTTGAACCTATTACCATTTCGATAGTGATACCGTCTTTTGATACGGTTACGGTCTTGGATGTCTCATCCCATTTAACTTCTGCACCGAGCGACTCCGAAATAAATCTAATCGGTACAAGCGTTCTGTTTTCACTCGAAATATACGGAACCACTTCCGTATTGTCATTATCGACACGCTTAGGCACACCGTTTACAAGTGCTGTCGGATTTCCCGTAACAAGCTTAATATCGCTGCCCGAATACAAGTCATTTATATCATAGCTGTTCTTTGAAAGATCCGGATTTCTTACCTCATTGCCTTCTTTGTCAACAATATACATCTGCGGTACCGGCACTTTCTTTGTATCATAGCCGAGGTAATAGCTCAAGTGTGTAGGCTGATTGTAGCAGGTATTCTGTAAAGCTACATGGTTGCGATACTGTGTATCCGACATAAGAGTCGGTATTCTGTAACCGGTCGGAATAGTTGTCGTATACACTCTCAGTGCAGAGTTATCCTTAAGAGGATATATTGTTTCTTCTCTCCAATCTCCGAAAAGGTCAGCTGTGAGTGCCGGAGTTGCCTTTGTTCCGTTTATACTCTTTGCTCCCGAAGCTGTGAAAATTACATCAGTTCCCTGCTTTTCGCTGTTCCACTTCTCAATATAAATATCATTTTGAACCTCTCTGCCGAGGTCGCCGTCCCACCAGTTAAGGAAGTTTGCCGCCATTGTATACTTGGTTGAAATTATATTTCCCTTGGCATCAGTAAGTATTCCCGCAGCACTCCATGTTTCATCACCCGGATATTTCGGATCAATATCTCCGGCGCAGGCACGTCCGTTATCGTTTCCTGTCTTTGCACCGAAAAGAATTTCTCCGGTTCTCGCATCTCTCATTTCAAAGCCGTAATCCGAGTTTGTATCCTCGTGGCACGAATATACCTCAAGTCCCGGACGGTCGGGATCCAAATCTCCGACGTGCTGTGAGTCGCCGTGTCCGAGACCGGTTGAATACAATACCGTACCGTCATTATCAATCGCAAGCGAGCCGTAAATAATTTCGTCACAGCCGTCATAGTCAACATCTGCAAGTGACATCGAATGATTGCCCTGACCTATATTTTCATTATTATGCTTCTTTGTATCATAAATCCATTTTTTCTGAATTTTTCCGTCTATTAAATCATAAGCGGCAATTACTGTTCTTCCGCCCAAAGGACCTTCCGGACCTGTATAATATCCGCGGCAGAAAATAAAGCTTGTTCTCTTTCCGTCAAGCGAGCCTATACCGGCAAGATAACGCTCCGAACGATTACCCCATGTATCACCCCAGTCGGACAAATCATAATCCGCTCCCTTTGTCTGCGGGTCATACGGAATTGTATCTATTACACTTCCGTCCTCGCCCTTAAAAGCGGTAAGATAGAGCGGACCCTGAAGGTTTTTACCGTTATCCATAGCTGCCCAGTCTGCATCTCCGTCACCGATGACCGTTCCGTCTCCCGCAACCGTTCCGTCAGCTGTTCTACATACCATTTCTGCCTTGCCGTCACCGTCAAAGTCATATACCATAAACTGTGTATCATGAGCGCCCGAACGAATATTTCTGCCCATGTTTATTCTCCACATTCTTGTACCGTCCATCTTATATGCATCGATTATACACTCGCCCGTAAAACCTGCCTGTGCTGCATCTTTTGCATTTGACGGGTCCCATTTCAGGATGATTTCATATTCTCCGTCACCGTCTAAATCAGCAACTGATGCATCTCCCGCACTGTATGTATAATCTTCACCGTTTATTGAGTTTGCCGGCGGCTGATCTATCTTAACATCAAAATACGGATTTTCAAGAGCTGATACCTCCGCACACTTTTCTCCCTCGCTGCCGTCAATTACGGGTGCTATGCTGTACTTCGCACCGTCTTCGGGTGTAATATCGGTATAATTGGTAACATTAAGCGGCTCACTGTTCAAAAGCTGACCGTTGCAGTATACATTGTAAAGAACAGATGAACTTTCTGTTCCGAGCCATCTCCATGACAGAAACACATACTTATCTACCTTTACGGCTACCAAACCTCTGCTGAGGTTCTCCATCTGACGCTGAATATCCGGGTGATTATTTATTAACTTCTGTGTCATTTCAGCACTTTCTGCATAATCTCCAACCTTAATTGACATACCGTTTTCAAGCTCCGACACAGGTGCCGCCGCAAATGCCGCCGCTCCCTGAAGAATCATTGCTCCGGCAATAACTGCCGCTGATATTTTTCTCATTTTAACCTCTCCTTAAAAACAAAATATAGTTGATATTATTGTATCATATTTTTAATATTTTTTCAATAGTTTTTATGCAGAAAGTCTATTTTTTGAACATAATAATAAGTAAAAATAAGCAAATATTAAAGAGCTGCAGCAAAACTTTAACAAGTCCTGCCACAGCTCTTTTGTATAAGTTATATCGGATAGGTATTATTTTTCCCTTGTTTAATCAGTCAACAAAGCTTTTATATACTATATTTGCACTTTATATTAAATACAAAACTTATACGCAATATACCGCAAAGTTATTTCCAGATAACTCCGCAGTCAAAAGCCTCCATAACATGACGCAAAGGTATGTATGTACGGTCATTAACTATTATTGCCTCGGTATCCATTTTATATTCTTCATCATCCACTGTCAAAATAGAACTTCCTATTTTTAACCCTACTGTTCTATATTGATTTTTTATTGTAATACTCCTGTCTTTCTGATTATACTCTACATCAAATCCAAGAGTTTCGGCTACCGCTCTTACAGGAACCTGTGTTCTGTTATTTTCATCTATAAACGGGTCCGAATCAAACACTATTTTTTCATTATGAAAATATATTTCAGGAACAGTATTTGTAAGAACTACTCTTATCATTTCGGTAGTTTCCGGGGCAGATGTCGGTTCTGCTGTAGGTATATTTTCTTCACTGTCTGCCGCAGGCTCTATCGTAGGCTCTATTGTAGGTTCTATCGTGGACTTTATTTTTCCTCCGCCCGCCATTGTACCATTGCCTGCATTCACTTCTTCTCCTTCTCCCAAGTCTCTAACATCAATAATTTCAACACCGTCAGATACCAGACCGTCACTGTTATCAGACAATGCAAAAGCACTGATACTTATAGCCGACACCGATGTTACGGCTGCTAACCCGATAGCCGCAAATTTGTTAATTTTAATCATTTGAAAAATCTCCTTTCGTTTCTTTATACAATATAAAATATTATAATCGCATTGTTTTTTATACAAAAAATGTTTACCACACAATTATATATTATATACACTTATCTGTCAATCTTTATTTTACCGAGCGGTCAATATATCGCCCGAGCGGTAATTTTTTTTCAATTCTTATGAATTGAAAATATATCAGGCATATCAACATCAATCAGAACCGCATCAGCCGACTGTTCATAAAATCTATTCAGCAGTGCTTCCGCATTATCAAAAATATCTATTTTATATTGTCTTCCGTCTTTTATACATGAGCATATTTGTTGCTTTATACTATCCGCAAAATTAATATCGTCATCACATATGTAAAATATTAAATTATCTTTCATTGAAATATCTCCTTGATATATTGCATATTGTATCTACATTATAACATATTTTCCAAAAACAATCAGGAAATTTAATGTAAATTTTTAATATTTTTTAGCAGAATACCGCAAAAAGGCGGACAGCCGCAAAAAACTAATTTCTGCGGCTGTCCGCCTTTTTATTTTGTTTTATCTCATGATAATATCTTCTCTTGCAGGACCGTTTGAAACAATCTTAATCGGAACTTCAAGCTCCTTTTCGATAAATTCAATGTAGTTTCTGCAGTTTTCCGGTAAATCTTCGTACTTCTTTATTCCTCTTATATCCGATTTCCAGCCCGGAAGAACCTTTAATACCGGCTTTGCCTTATCAAGCTTATCTGTTGTCGGGAAGTCACGGATAACCTCTCCGTCTACCTCGTAGCCTACGCATACAGGTATTTCATCAAGATAGCCCAATACGTCAAGTACAGTAAACGCAACAGCTGTTGTACCCTGTACTCTGCATCCGTAACGTGACGCTACACAGTCAAACCATCCCATTCTTCTCGGACGTCCTGTTGTAGCACCGTATTCGCCGCCGTCTCCGCCTCTGCGTCTTAATTCATCGGCTTCTTCTCCGAATATCTCAGAAACAAATGCACCTGCACCGACAGCTGATGAATATGCCTTTACAACTGTGATTATTTCCTTAATCTCATACGGTGGAATGCACGCACCGATTGAACCGTAGCCTGCGAGCGGTGATGATGATGTTGTGAACGGATAAATACCGAAGTCCGGATCCTTTAATGAACCGAGCTGTCCTTCAAGAAGAATTGTCTTTCCGCTCTTTACAGCCTCGTGCATGAACGGTACCGTATCAATTACATACGGCTTAACAATCTCCGCATATTCCTTACAGGTCTTATAAATCTCATCCGCATCAAGCAGCGGCTTGTGATAAATATGCTCAAGCATCAGGTTCTTTACTTCAAGAACATTCTTTATCTTTTCCATTAACTCCTCATCACGGAAAAGTTCCCAAACCTGGAAACCAATTTTTGAATATTTATCCGAGAAGAACGGAGCAATACCCGACTTTGTAGAACCGAACTGACGGTCTGAAAGTCTTTCTTCTTCATACTGGTCGAAGAGCTTGTGGTAAGGCATAAGAACCTGTGCTCTGTCCGAGATAACGAGCTTCGGAGCCGGAACACCTCTTTCAACAATTTCGTTAATCTCCTTGAAAAGCTCCGGAATATCCAATGCTACACCATTGCCTATCATATTCGTTACATTTGAGTTAAATGAACCTGACGGAAGAAGATGCAGTGCAAACTTACCATACTCATTAACTATTGTGTGACCGGCATTAGCGCCGCCCTGAAAACGGATAACTATATCCGCATCGCCTGCGAGCATATCGGTGATTTTGCCCTTACCTTCATCGCCCCAGCAGGCTCCTACTACTGCTTTTACCATAATTTACTCCTATTTCTTTCTATAATGCAAATAAATTTAATTATACATTGATTTCTATTTCTACACCCAATAAATCTTTGTTCTCCTCGATTACAGGCTTTACATACTCATTCAGATAGTCTTCAACCTGCTGCGGAGCACGTCCCACATAGTTCTTAGGCTCAAAGTGTGATGTTATTTCTTCAACAGTCAAGCCGAATGCCGGATCTGCGGCAATAAGCTCTGCAAGGTTATTTTCCTTGCCTTCAACCTTAACTGTTTTTCCTGCTTCCATCGAATACTGTCTGATAAGCTCATGAAGTTCCTGACGATTTCCGCCCTTCTTAACAGCATCCATCATTATATTTTCTGTTGCCATAAACGGAATTTCACTCATAAAATGACGGTATATTACCTTATCGTATACCACAAGTCCGTCAACGACATTTATATATAAGCTTAAAATAGCATCTATCGACAGGAATGCCTCCGGAACCGAAATTCTCTTATTGGCACTGTCATCGAGTGTTCTCTCGAACCACTGTGTTGATGCTGTAATTGCCGGATTTAAGGCATCAACTATCACATAGCGTGCAAGTGAGCCTATTCTTTCACTTCTCATCGGATTTCTCTTATAAGCCATCGCCGATGAACCAATCTGTGATTTTTCAAACGGCTCTTCTATCTGCTTTAAATGCTGGAGAAGTCTTATATCATTTGAGAACTTATATGCACTCTGTGCGATAAGGCTCAATGTATTTAAAAGCTGAGAATCAAGCTTTCTCGGATAAGTCTGACCGCTTACGGCAAATGAGCTTTCATATCCCATCTTTGCTGCAATCTTTCTGTCAAGTTCTTTACACTTTTCGTGGTCCCCCTCGAAAAGCTCCATAAAGCTTGCCTGAGTACCCGTTGTACCCTTACAGCCCAAAAGCTTTGCTCTTGAAAGTGCAAAATCAACATCTTCCAAGTCCATCATCAAATCCTGCAGCCAGAGAGATGCTCTCTTTCCTACCGTTGTAGGCTGTGCCGGCTGAAAATGTGTAAATGCAAGAGTCGGTAAATCCTTGTACTTTTCAGCAAACTTTGCAAGTTCATTTATAAGGCATACAAGCTTTTTCTTTACAAGCTGCATTGCCTCTGTCATGATAATAATATCCGTGTTATCACCTACATAGCAGCTTGTTGCACCGAGGTGAATAATTCCCGCCGCTTTCGGACACTGCTGACCGTAAGCATAAACGTGAGCCATTACGTCATGACGTACCTGCTTCTCACGCTCTTTAGCAACATCATAATTGATGTCGTAAATATGCTCCTTCATTTCAGCAATCTGTTCATCTGTTATATCGAGTCCAAGCTCCTGCTCACTTTCCGCAAGGGCAATCCAAAGCTTTCTCCATGTGGAAAACTTCTTGTCCGGTGAGAAAATGTACTGCATTTCCTTTGACGCATAGCGTGAGTTTAAAGGACTTTCGTAAGTGTTCGTTGCCATAATTTATAGATACCTTTCAATCGAAATAACCAAATAAGCGGATGCATGAAGCCGCAAGACTTCATGTACCCGTTATAGCTCTATTTTTAATCCTAAATCCGTAATGTTTCTAATGCATACCAATATGCTGCTCTTATTTTTAAACGATTTTTTTAACTTGATAAAATAAAAAAATAATATTTTACCCCTTTATCAAAACTCTTCATCATCTTAATAAAATAATAGGAAGAAGATGCGCAGCATATCTTTTTCGTTACATTAATCCCATTCTCTTTGCAACCTCTATATATGCTTCTTCTACATCACCTAAATCACGGCGGAAGCGGTCTTTATCAAGCTTTGCATGAGTTGTTGCATCCCATAAACGGCAAGTATCCGGTGAAATTTCGTCAGCTAAAATAATCTGACCGTCCGGAGTCTTACCGAATTCAATCTTGAAGTCAACAAGCTCAATATTGAGTGATAAGAAATAATCCTTTAAGAATTCGTTTACCTTGAATGTAAGGTCTGCTATTGTTGCAAGGTCTTCCTTTGTAGCCGCACCTATTGCTGTAATCTGATAATCATTAATCATCGGATCATCCAATGCGTCATCCTTCAAGCAATATTCGAGAGTCGGATTTAAAAGAGCCTTGCCTTCTTCAACACCGAAACGCTTTGAAAAGCTGCCTGCGGCAACGTTTCTGATGATAACCTCAAGCGGTACAATCTTAACCTTCTTAACAACTGTTTCTCTGTCTGAGATTTCCTCTACAAAGTGAGTCGGTACACCGGCTTTTTCAAGCTTTGCCATAAGGAAGTTTGACATTCTGTTATTGATTACACCCTTACCTGCAATCTGACCCTTCTTCTTTCCGTTGAAAGCAGTTGCATCGTCCTTGTAATCAACGATATATAAATTCTCATCCTCTGTTGTGTAGACTTTCTTAGCCTTACCTTCATAGAGCATTTCTTTCTTTTCCATCTTAAAAATCATTCCTTTCACGGCGATTGCCTTATATTACACTGTATATTATATTATAAAGCTCGTCAAAAATCAAGAGAATATTCAAAATATATGCAAAATTTTTTTATTTAGTCAAAAATACAGGGATTTCATCGAAAAAAAGCTTAATGTAAAACAGATAACGGGCAAAAATTATGCTTTTTTTGCCCGCTATTTGTTCATTTTTTATCATACATAAAAATTATCTTAATTTATATGCCAGGTCATTCCACATAAGTTCCTTTTCAAGCTCCGAAAGCTTTGTGTCCTTATTGATGTGTACGAACTCAATATCCATCATTCTGCACCAGTCACGCAGCATCTCTGCCGTTACGTCATACGAAAGTACGCTGTGGTGAGCACCTCCCGCCATAATCCATGCTTCTGCCGAAACAGCAAGTGACGGTTCTGGTTTCCACATAACACCTGCAACCGGAAGTTTCGGCATCGGCTCGAGCGGATTGCACGCATTTATATCATTTACGATAAGTCTCATTCTGCCGCCCATGTCGATAAGAGAAGCAACTATTGCACTGCCCTTCTTTGAATTGAATATAATTCTTGCCGGATCCTTTCTGTCGCCTATTCCTAACGGATGTACCTGTATTTTCGGTCTGTCCGCTGCAATTGTCGGGTCTACCTCAAGCATATGTGCACCCAAGATATGCTCATTTCCCTTTTCAAAGTGATATGTATAGTCTTCCATGAAAGCGGTTCCGCCTGTCATGCCCTCGGACATAGACTTCATGATAACATCCATTGCTGCAACCTTCCAGTCACCCTCAGCACCGAAGCCGTAACCGTCATACATCATATTCTGTGCGGCAAGTCCCGGAAGCTGCTCAAGTCCGTAAAGATCCTGGAAGTTAGTAACAAATGCACTGTATCCGTTTTCCTCGCACACTTTTCTTATACCTAATTCTTCCTTTGCCTGATAACGAACGGCATCCATGTTATCTGTATCAATGTCATAGCGTGACTTATACTCTTCAACCTTTGCATCGATTTCAGCTTCCGTAACTGTTCCCATTGCCTCAACCAATGCACCTACAGGCTGATATTCAACATCCCAGCCAAACTTAATTTCAGCTTCAACCTTATCGCCCTCTGTAACGGCAACCTGACGCATATTATCACCGAAACGAACCATTTTAAGGTTTTCCGAAACCATAACACCGTATGCACTTCTCATCCAAGCAGCAAGTTTGTCCTGCGGCTCTTCATCCTGCCAATAGCCTACAATTATCTTTCTCGCCATACGGAGTCTTGCGCCGATAAATCCATGCTCCCTGTCGCCGTGTGCAGACTGATTAAGATTCATGAAATCCATGTCTATCTCACTGAACGGAATGTTTCTGTTACACTGTGTATGGAAATGACAATACGGCTTCTTAAAGTTCTTCAATCCGTTTATCCACATCTTCGACGGACTGAATGTGTGCATCCAGCAAATAACTCCGGCACACTCGTCATCTTTTGATGCTTCTTTGAAAATTCGTGTAATTTCAGCCGGAGTCTTAACAGTCGGCTTAACTACGATTTCAGCCGGAAGCTTTCCGCTTTCGTTAAGTCCCTTAACCATTGTCTCACTGTCCGCCGCAACCTGCTTCAATGTTTCCTCACCGTAAAGGTGCTGACTTCCGGTTACAAACCAGAACTTGTAATTCTTAATTGAATTCATTTGATATTCCTCCCTAAATGCCGCAAGGGCTTTTATGCAAAGTACAAAATTTTCTTTGCCTTTTACGGATATTATATCATTTATTTTGCAATAGGTCAATATATGAAATTAATTTTTTTCATGCAAATCTTAATTATTATTTTGATATGGTCGAAAAAAAATAAAAAAATAAAAGCCTGAGACAAATTTGCCTCAAGCCTTTATTTTTTATTAAATTATTCACTTACAACAACTGTATCATCATTCTGATTAAGCTTTAATCCAAGCTTTGAGAATAAGCCTGACGGAGCATATGTTCTGTCCTCAATAATCTGAGCCTTTGCACTCTTTCCGTCCTCTGCATCAAATGAGTCTGAATTTACAATAAAGCTTACTGTGCTTGTCTTGCCCGTTAATTCAACCTGTGACTTTTCTCCGTCCCAGTCAACCTTTATTCCAAGTGCTTCACAAATTCCTCTTACCGGTAAAAGAACTATTCCGTCAACTGTCTTTTTAACCTCTGACTTGAAGTTACCTGCCTCGACATTCTTAATCTCCGCCGGTGCTGCTGTGATTTCCGGTGCAAGTGTCGGAACAGGAGCCTGTGTCTTTGTACCCTCTCCCTCAACAACTATTGTTTCCGGTGTTGTCTGTGCCGGTATGCTTCTTGTTGAGTATGTGTAGGTTACTGTTAAGTCCTTATTATCGAGTGAGCCTGTGTATGCCTTTCCGTCCTTATCTGTCACCTTTGTTTTCTCGCCGACAAATATCAAAAGCTTGTTGTCAGATGAAATATATGCACCCTCCTCATCCTCTGATTTGAAGAATGTGTCTGTTAATGTTGTACTTGTTACCTCATCACCGTTTACAACAATCTTCTCCGGAGTTGTCTGCGGCGGAATGCTTCTTGTTTCAACAGTGTATGAAACTGTAAGGTTCTTTTTATCGAGTGAACCTGTATATGCTTTTCCGTCAGCATCTACAACCTCTGTTTTTTCACCGACAAAAATTACAAGTGAATTATCACCTGCCGTATATGAGTTTTTTTCTTCTCCGGCATAGAAATTAGCTGTCTTTACAGCTGATTCAGCCTTATCCTCAGCTGCTTCTCCGTCACCCAATACAACAACCTTATCCGGATATGTCTGTCCCGGCATACTCATTGTTACTACTCCACAGAATACCAAAAGCTTCTTGCCTACCGTATCTTCAGCCTTTAAAGCCTTTCCCTCGGTATCAACTATTACCGAATTTTCATCAAGATTTAAAGCTAAATCGTTTGATGAGTTTACAACGTATCCAAAGCTGTCGCTCTTTACAAATGTATCAACTGTAATACTGTTAACGCTGTCCTCAACCTGAAGTACAACTATTTCAGCTGTCTTGCCGTCCTTTGAAACAACAAATACCTTATCGTCTGCCTTTAAATCCGCAAGCTTTATTTCCTTGCCTGTGTTATCAAACACCAAAGTTTTGTCAGATACAGAATATGTACCGCTTTCTGCTGTAAGTTCCTTGTCTGATACAGACTTTATAACTGTATCTGTATACGGAATTTCCGCTGACTCTGTTACCTGTGATGTAACAACCACATCCTCTGAGGCTGATGCCGGTGCATTCTCAGCAAACGCCGCCGCTGATGCACTAAGCATACCTGCCGCAAGCAATAATGCTATAATCTTCTTGTTCATAATATTTCCTCCATTTTACCCTTATATATAGTTTTGGGCAGTATACAAAATTCAGATAAATTACCGTTTTTTGTACTTTTCCCATTTACGTTCTGAAAATCCAGTATCTTTTTGGCTTTCATTTATTTAGACGATAAGTATACAAAAAAAGTTCCATTTATTTTTTGAAATAATTTTTAATAATTTTTTAATCAGATGCAAATAATAACCGTGCACAAGAAAGTTATCCCGCAAAGTATTTGATAAATGCCGGGTTTTCCACGATAAATCCGGCAAATAAGCTTTTTTTGGACCAAAGGAGAAAATTTATGAAAACATTAGCTAATTTTTTTGCTACGGCAATGATAGTCTCTATGCTTACCGCCTGCGGAAACAATTCATCCGCCCCAACCGAAAATTCAACATCAACAGCTGAACCAACTGCTCAAACAACCGCTTCCCCCACACCGGGAATAAATGACGGCAGTGACAGGGCTGATTCCAATGCCTCCAAGGATATGGACAATGCCGGAAAGGACCTTGGAAATGCAGTGGAAAATGCAGGAGATACAGTTAAGGACGTAGGTGATGCAGCCGGAAATACTGTAAAAGGCGTTACCGACGCAGTAACAGGAAACTAAAAATATGGGATAATCGAAAGAAGGCATTTGTTCGTCTCGCACGAACAAATGCCTTCTTTGTTTGTACCATTTTTATTTTTGCATAAGCAAATACTTATAATATCTGCATTCTTATATCTCTTCCATAAAGAAAGCTAACTATAAAATATTCAGCTAATCTTGAAATAAATCTTGTGCTGTATCGATTTCTTAATTCCTCTATGCCATAATTTGTACTGATTACTGTTTTTTTATTGTGTAAAATACGATCATTTATAATTTCATCAAAGAAAGAACTGTTTAATTGACTGTCATTTTCTGTCCCTAAGTCATCTATAATAAGCAAATCAGACTCATAAATATACCTAAGATACTCATAGTCCTCTTCTCTGCCAAATTTGTAATCTTCCATAAGTTTAAAAAGCTGAACAGCCCTTACTGAAAGTACGGTTTTCCCTCTTCTTCTAAGATTTCCTTCTATACAGTTTGATAAAAATGACTTCCCCAAGCCCGGTTCTCCGATAAATATAAGTCCTTTGGTTTCATTGTCAAAATTTTCACACAATCGCTTTGCACGACCTGCTGACTTTTTTGCTGTTTCCCTAGGTTTTACATCATCTATTTCCTCAGGATAGTATTCTAGTTTAAATGAACTGAAGTTTTCCTTTTTCAAAGTTTCAAAATGTTCTTTTCTTCCAAATGCTTCATCTATTATGCTTTGTTCAAAACATTTGCATCGTTTTCCGTCAGGAGTATATCCTGTATCTTCGCATTTTACGCATTCAAATCTTTGCTCCTTATAATCTTTTGGGATAGAGTATTTTTCCAAAAGCGAATTTTTCATATTTGTAAGTTCTAAAAACTTCAGTTTTAACTCTCTGTTAAATTCGGCTGCTCTTTCCGGTTCTGCCGCTATTCTTTTTAAATTCGCCATTCCAAGTTCAGAAAATTCATTTTCTATTTGCTCTATTTCCGGATATTTCTTGTTAACTTCAGAAATCCTATATTTTCTTTCTCCCTCTGCACGATTTCTTTTTTCCTCATAGGCTGATTTTACTCGTGCTAAAATTTCACTTTCAGCCATTTTTATTCACCTGCCTTTCAAAATGATTTTATTTTAACTTTTTCCTAATTTTTCAGCAATTTCATCTTTTTTTGCAAGAATTTCATTAAATCGCCTGATATATTCAAGCGGATCTTTAAAGTTAAATATTCTTTCTATTTTGTCGCCTATAACCAGTTTTGTTGAACCGCCGCCCCCCAAAGCAATTATTGTCTGTTTCTCCTCCATGATATTTATGTTATATGTACTCATAAATCCAGGCTTTGCATATCCCACATTTTCCAAATTTCCGCTGCTGTTTTTTTGGCGGTACATGTAGTACGGCTCTCTTCCGGTTTCTGACATTCTTTCTTGAGTATATGCCAGCATTTTATTCATTTGCTCGGCTTCTGTCAGACGTTTATTTTCACTATGGTTAAAATCTGCAGCCCTTTTCAGACAAAGTGAATGTACAGTAATATCCTCCGGATTTAATTTAATTACTTCATCAAGACTATACTTAAACATTTCAAAATCTTCTCCCGGCAATCCGGCGATTAAATCCATGTTTATATTTTTTATTCCTATACGCCGTGCAGTTTCAAAACACTCTTTAACCATTTCCGGAGAGTGAGACCTTCCTACTTTTTCTAATGTTTTTAAATTCATACTTTGAGGGTTAATACTTATTCTGTCAACTCCTCCGTCAATTGCCGCCTTCAGTTTTTCAGCAGTTATCGTATCTGGGCGTCCTGCCTCAAGTGTAAACTCTTTAATTTTCGAAAAATCAAAGTACTTGTGAAGTCTGTCACAAATTCTTTTTATATTTTCAGCACTAAGAGTTGTAGGTGTACCTCCGCCTATATATATATTATCAACAAAAGCACCGATTTTTTTTATTATTTCCGCTGTTTTGTCAATTTCAAGCAAAAGCTTTTCAACAAACTCTGTCATATATTTTCCACTTGTTCTTATATCTGTGGATACAAAGGAACAATAAATACAGCGTGTAGGACAAAAAGGAATTCCAATGTAAAGGCTAACACTGTTCGGTGAAATTTCCTTTAGCAGCAATTCCTCATTTTTGGCAACTTTTAGAGCTAGATCTGTCTTTTCTTCACTCACTTCATAAACATCTTTAAAAATTCGGCGAACTTCATTCTCATTGTAACCCGCTTCACTCATTTCTCTTGCATTTTTTGCCGGACGAATTCCACACATTACTCCCCACGGCAGGCTTATTTTTACCGCCTGCTCCGCCGCATGACATAAAGAACGAGTGCATGAAGCAGTAAAAATCTTTTTTTTCATCCTTTCGGACGAATTTTCCGCATCAAAATCAAACCAATGGTCATAAAAATAAGCATTTCCATTTCGATTTATCTGTGTATATACATTTATTTTCTTTTCTGCGTACCTGAAATTTGAAAAAATCTCGGTATCATCGTCATATCCGAAATATAATCCGGCAAAAAGCCGCATTTCATACGCACATTCATATCCGTTTTGAATAATTAGCACTTTTTGACCATTAATCCTTTCTTTTTACTCTGCAAAATCCGTTATTTTATAATAATCTTAGGCTTTTACAAAAAAGTTAAATTTCTTTTCATATCCGATGCTTGTTGAATTTCCATGTCCCGGAAATACTAAAGTTTCATCATCTAAGCAATAGAGTTTTGTTCTTATCGAATTTGCAAGCTGTTCCTGATTTCCTGTCGGAAGATCGCTTCTTCCGCAATTTCTAAGGAAAAGAGTATCACCTGCAAAAAGTGCATTTTCTATAAGATAGCAAACTCCGCAGTCCGTATGACCAGGTGTATAAATGCACTTAATTTTAAGACTTCCTGCATAAAATTCCTCATTATCACTGAGTATTTTTTCTGAAGGTTTTGCATAAATTTCTTTTCCAAGACCCGAATAAGTGAGATTTATATTTGGATTTCCAATATTCTCACTTCCCTTATCTCCTGAAGCAAGCGGAGCACCTGTTATTTCTCTTATTTGTTCCAAATATTCAATATGGTCATAATGACAATGAGTAATTAAAATGTATTTTATGTTAATTCCCTCTTTATCCGCACGTTTCTTTATTTCTTCTGCTTTGTATCCAGGATCTATTACCACACCATCCATTGTATTTTCGTCATAAACTAAATAACAATTTTCAGATGTATAGTAATTTTCAAGAACAATAATCTTCATAATGCTGCCTCCGTAAACTTTTTTTAAGTATGGTGCTGCAGCAAAACATCAATTTTGCTACACACCCATACTAAAAACTTAATTATATAATCTTACCGGTAAAATCATATAAACATATGACTGTTCTTCTGAATTAGCCTTTATAAAACAGCCAGATGTAGGTGCTGAAAATTCAATTTTTATCTCCTCATCATCACACACTCCCATAGCGTCAAGTAAAAATCGGCAGTTAAATCCAATTTCAAGCTCTCCGCCGTCAATATCTGCACTTATCGTATCCTGAACCTGACCTTTTCCTGTCATGCATGAAATATCAAGCTTATCATAACCAAGACTTAATCTTACAGGAACTTTATTGTCTGTAGATGAAGATACATCATCATTTATCAAAAGAATTGCTCTTTCAAGACTGTTCATAAGAGTTTTCTTTTCTATTTTCATAGATATTGGATTTACAGCTGAAATAATTGCCTCATATCTAAGAAATTCTCCCTCTAAAAGTCTTGTAACAAGCTTGAAATTTTTAAATTCAAACAACAGTTTTCTGTCTCCGGCAATTAATTTTACACTTCCTTCATCGTGAAGAATTTTTAAAAGCTCTCTTAAAGTTTGACCCGGAACAACTATTTTTGCATCTCCCGTGCTGTCATCTAATTCTTCTTTTATGGCTGCTATTCTGTGGCTGTCGGTTGTAACTACTGTAAGCTGCTTCCCTTTAATATCGAATAAAGCACCGGTAAGAACAGGTCTTTTTCCTTCATTTATAGCAATAAACGGAAGTGCTTTTCTTATTATTTTCTTTAGATCTGATTCTTCAATCGTAAGACTGAATTGTTCCTCTATTGTAGGTGATTGAGGATAACCTGTTGGATTTTGACCTCTAATGCTGAATTTACTTCTTCCGCATTCAATTTTTGTTACGTCATTTGAATCCTGAACTTCTATAAGAACATTATCTTCAGGCATTTTTCTTACAATTTCTCCAAACATTTTTGATTCAAGAGCTACTGTTCCACCTTCTATGACTTCACATTTGAGATTATATTCTATAAATAGATCTATGTTGGTGCCTGTCACCAAAACGTGACTGTTATCTACGGTTTCCAATTTTATGCATTCAAGTATTGGCATGGTAGTCTTTGATGATATAGCTCTCTGTACTGTATTTACGGCTTCCAAGAGATTGGAACGGGGACATGTAATCTTCATTTTCGTAATTTCTCCTTTTTGTTTTAATTTAACCTGGTATGGTTATATATACATACATATATACATAAATATAATAAATAAATATATTATGTAATAGTAATAATAGTAATAAGAGCGTGAATTTGCTGAAAAAGTCCAGTTTGTCCGATTTTGACGTATTTTCTGCCCTTGATAACTATGTTAAGAAACGCTTAATAAGTATTAGTTTTTTCATCTTTTATCAACATTAATAAATTGGTTGAAAAAAATGTAAAAAAATTATACATCAAAAATACATTTATCATACATAGGTTTTACATTACTAAATTCAACAAGTTTTCCACTGTAAAAAAATAACTAAAAGTTATACACGACTAATAGTGGATAACCTGTTAATAAACAGTTGAAATAGTGTGAAAAGGTAAAAATATAAAAATCCTGATGTATAATGTCATGATTTATACGTTATTGAGATTGTATATCTTTAGTGATATATTTTATTGCATCATCAATTGCAGGGTCCTCTATTCTGAGGTTTTCAATTTTTTGTACATTATGCATTGCGGTAGTTCTATCCTTTCCTCCGAATGCATCACCAATCATGGAGTAATTCATATTTGCCAGTGTATTGCAAAGATACATTGCAATCTGACGCGGCATGATATATTTTTTTGCTCTTTTGACGCCTACAATTTCGTGACGGTCAATATTATAGTAAATTGCTACTTTATCAATGATTTTTTCCGGTGTTATTTTTACAACTCCTCCGTTAGGGACAAGAGTATCTATAACTTCATGAGCAAGGTCTAAATTTATTTCTGATTTTGAAATTTCCGCAACTGAAATAACTTTGTTTAATGCACCCTCAAGCTCACGGATATTTGTTTTAATTCTGTCCGCTATGAATTGAAGAACTGTATCGGGAATTGCTACCTTATGCTCATCAGCTTTCTTTTTTAATATTGCAACTCTTGTTTCAAAGTTAGGAATTGAAATGTCAAAGGTTAGTCCCTGACCGAAACGTGTACGCAGACGTTCCTCAAGCTTAACAAGTTCGCTCGGCATACGGTCACTTGTTAAAACTATTTGTTTATGCCTGTTGTAAAGGTCATTAAAAGTATGGAATACTTCTTCCTGCAAACCTTCCTTGTTCTCCAAAAATTGAACGTCGTCAATTAAAAGAACATCAACGCCCCTGTATTTACGTTTAAATTCCATAGATGTTTTTGATACTATTGAATCTACAAATTCATTCATGAATTGCTCACTGGTTACATATATTATTTTATATTCGGGGTATAGCTTTTTGATTTCATTTCCTATTGCATGCATAAGATGAGTTTTTCCCAGTCCGCTGTTTCCATAAAGAAAGAACGGGTTATAATCCATTCCTGGATTTTCTGCTGCTATTCTTGCGGATGCGGCAGCATATCTGTTTGATTCACCCACTACAAAGCTGTCAAAGGTATATTTGGGGTTGAGTGTATCAGATGACGGAGCACTATGCCTTTCTTCAGGCGGAGATAAAAAATCCTCTACCTCATTTTCAAGAATAACATTTAATGTATATTTATGACCCGTAACCTGCTCTATTGCATTTTCTATTACACTTTTGTAGCGAAGATTTATCATATTTTTGCTTATTGCAAGTGAGACAGAAACAGTAAATACTGAATCAGAGCAAAAAACAGGTGTAATCTGCTGTATATAAACCCTATATCCAACACTCGAATCAATTGACGCTTTTATGTGTACAAGAGCTTTATCCCAGATATCTTTTGTATCCATAGGACATTTAACCTCCAATCTCAATTAATCATAAATCCGGCTATCTAATTTAAAAATAAACTTAATTAACCCAATAAAATATTTTCATTTAGAAAATGGGAGATGCTTATTTAAAAATAAAGATAACAATTCTATTATATAATATCAGATTTCAACGTAAAAATCAAGTAAATTTACAAAAAAACAGTTGAGATTTTATAGAATTTAAGCTATAATATATATAACTAATAAAAATTACATAAATATAAATCAGAAAATTGACGAAATAGTAAAAAGGAGGCGCTGATATTAAATGCCCAAATATAAGATATTTGCAGCCATTGAGCTTGGTTCGGCGGCAATAATAATGAAAATAGCTCAGATGACAAAGAAGGATGGAGTTAAGGTAATAGACTCTGTTAAGTATGATATTACATTAGGTTCGGAAGTATACAGGGGAGGAAGAATAAGCACGGAGACAGCCGAAGAAATCTGTATTTGTCTTGAACGATGCAAGCAGCTGATGGAGAGCTATGGGACAGAGGAATATTCATGCTATGCAACTACGGCAGTAAGAGAGGCGGGAAATAAGGATTATCTTTTGGATCAGATAAAGATAAAATGCGGTTTGAAGGTAAGAATAATAACTGCAGCAGAAGAAAGTTTTCTTCACAATAAGGCTTTTGCACTTGGATGTGATGCATTCGATGATATGATAGCTATGGGGACAGTAATAGTGGATGTAAATTCGGGAAATACACAGGTTTCATATTATGACTGCGGCAGATTGGTTTTTTCACAGGAGATGCCTATTGGAGCATTGAGAGCTTTGGAGCTTATGGACAAGGTTCATGATGCTCCGGTTGGATTTGCAGGATTGCTTGAGGATTATATAAGTGCAAGAGTAAAAAGTGATAAGCAGACCTTTTTTAAAGCAGAAAATTATTCATATATAGCTGTTACCGGAGCCTTGGCAGGAATAATAAGGAGAATAAGCGGTTCTGATGATGGGTTTGTAAATAAAGAACAAATGGATTATGCATATAATAAGCTTCGTGAAAGCAGTGTCGGCGAAATAAGTGAAGAATATGGGGTATCTGATTATGAGGCGGAGCTTCTGTTTCCGACTGTATTGATATATAAAATGTTTACGGCTCACAGCTCAGGTAAGCGCATTCTTGTAAGAGAGGTATTGACTGCAAGCGGAATGTGTGTTGAATATGCAGAAAAAAACGGATATACACATACAAAGCACCGTTTTACAAATGATATTGTTTCGGCAGCACAAAACTATGCAGCAAAATTTAATGTTAATGAGAGGGTTTGGCGTGAAACAGATGGTTTTGCAGAGGTGATTTTTAATTCAATTGCTAAAAAGGTTGGACTAACCAAACAGCATTTACTATTGCTGAAACTTGCGGCTCTTTTTGCCGACACGGGAAAATATATAAATCTTAATGGATACTCAAAGCATTCCTGCGGAATAGTTAAAGCAAATCCGATTCCGGGATTAAGAGAAAAGCAGCAAAATGCGGTTGCATATGCAGTGGGAATGCTTGAAGGCTCTATTGAAAATGATGATGAATACCGATATCTGCCATCAGAGGAAAAGGTACTTGCTTCAAAACTGAGTGCAATATTGCAGCTGGCCCGTTCTCTTGTTATGACAGACAATGAAAGGATAAATGGAATAAAAGCGGTATTTAGGGATGATGTATTAAAAATTACGGCAGACACAAAGTCCGATATAACGATAGAGCGTTTTGCTTTTGAAAAGGTACGTCCGTTTTTTAAAGAGGTATTTGGATTTGAGGCGGAACTTGTAATGAAGAAAACAAGATAAATTATAGGAAAGGATTAAAGGATTACAATTATGGAAGAGTATAATATACCGGAAAATTATATAAACAGAGAACTTTCGTGGCTTGATTTTAATATGCGTATTCTTTCGGAGGCAAAAGATAAAAATCATCCTCTGTTTGAAAGAATGAAGTTTCTTGCTATAACAGGCTCTAATCTTGATGAATTTTTTATGGTAAGAGTGGCATCATTAAAAAATCTTGTGCATGAAAATTATAAAAAAAAGGATGCGGCAGGAATGAATGCGGCGCAGCAGCTTAGTGAAATATCAAGAAAAACACATTCAATGTGTGATGCACAGTACCGAACGTATTCACGTTCTATATTGCCGGCTCTGGCAGTTGAAAACATATCTATAATAAGGCGTGAGGATATGAATGACGAGCAAAGAAAATTTGCAAAGAAGCTTTTTGAGAATGAAGTATATCCGATACTTACACCAATGGCGGTAGATTCATCGCGTCCGTTTCCTCTTATTCAGAATAAGGTGTTGAATATATGTGCTTTGATTAAGAAAGAAAATAAGGAAGAAGCATTTGCAACTGTACAGGTTCCAAGCAGTGCCGAAAGATTGATTAAGCTTCCGGATAAGGATGAAAGGAGTACATTTATTCTGCTTGAGGAAGTAATAGAAGAATTTTTACCAGCCTTGTTTAACGGATATACTATTTTAGACAGTTCTGTTTACAGAGTAATGCGTGATGCGGATATTCCGATTGATGAGGATGACAGTGAGGACTTGCTCATAGAAATAGAAAAAAGTCTGAAAAAGCGTGAGCGTTCCGGAGTAATACGTCTTGAGACGGAAAGCGGAATATCTAAAAAGCTGATAAAAACATTAAAGGAAGAACTTGAAATAGAAAAAGATGATATATACAGTGTATCTGGTCCGGTTGATTTGACGTTCCTGAATAAGGTATATTCGCAGGACGGCTTCAGTAGGTTTAAGTATAAGCCGTTTAAGCCGCAGCTTCATCCGAGATTAAGGAATGCTGAAAGTATTTTTGATGAAATGAGAAAAGGAGATTTATTCTTTCATCATCCGTATGACAGCTTTGAATCAATAGTAAGACTTGTACGTGACAGTGCGGAGGACGAAAATGTTCTTGCAATAAAGCAAACTCTTTACCGAGTCAGCGGTCATTCTCCTATTATTGCTGCATTGATAAGAGCGGCTGAGAATGGGAAGCAGGTAACTGTACTTATGGAACTTAAAGCAAGGTTTGATGAAGGAAATAATATAGTTTGGGCGAAAAAGCTTGAGAAGGCAGGCTGTCATGTTATTTACGGAATGCTCGGATTGAAGACTCATTCAAAAATTACGGAGATAGTCAGACGTGATGAAGATGGAATAAGACGCTATGTTCATTTGGGAACAGGAAATTATAATGATGTAACAGCAAACTTTTATACAGATATGGGTATATTGACGTGCAGTACAGAAATCGGAGAAGATGCGGGAGCTTTCTTCAATATGCTTTCAGGATTTTGCGAGCCGGATAAGTGGAAAAAGCTTGTTGTTGCACCGCTGTGGCTCCGAAAGAGAACTTCGGAAATGATTGAACGTGAAATAAAGTATGCGGAGGAAGGCAAAGAGGCTAGAATTGTTGCAAAGATGAATTCACTTGTAGATCCTAAGATTACGGCACTTTTATATAAGGCATCGTGTGCCGGGGTAAAAATAGATTTGATAGTAAGAGGTATATGTGTTTTAAGAGCCGGAGTTGAGGGACTTTCGGAAAATATAACGGTACGTTCCATTGTTGGCAGATACCTTGAACACTCAAGAATATATTATTTCTATAATGACGGAAATGAAGAAATATATTGTGCGAGTGCGGACTGGATGCAGCGTAATCTTAACAGGCGAGTTGAAATAATGTTCCCAATCGATGACGAAGAAATAAAGGATCGAATAAAGAGTATATTAAAAATACAGCTTTCGGATAATATGAGAGCATATATTCAGCATGACGGAGAATATAAAAAGGTGGATTTAAGAGGACATAAAAAGCTTGACTGCATGGAATACTTTATGAATGAAGCAATGAAAAAATCTGAGAGTAAAAAGGAGATTGTCAGAGGAAACAGATTTATTCCGAGGACAGCTCCGGAGGAGAGTTGATGAGAAAGGTATTAATAACCGGCGGGAGCAGAGGAATCGGAGCAGCCTGTGTGAGAAGATTTTCAAAAGAAGAGAACTGCAAGGTATATTTCAACTATGCATCCAATGATGAGGCGGCAAAGGCTGTAATGGAGGAGACAGGTGCATTGGGCTTTAAATGCAATGTTGCAAATGCCGCATCGGTAAAAAAGATGACTGATATGATAGGCGGAGTTGATGTATTGGTTAATAATGCCGGAATATCAAGAATTAATCTGTTCACAGATATATCGGAAAAGGAATGGGACGATGTTTTTAATATAAATATTAAGGGAATGTTTTTGGTAACAAAGGCTGTACTTCCTGGAATGATTCATAACAAATACGGAAAAATCGTGAATATATCATCTATGTGGGGAGTATCGGGAGGAAGCTGCGAAGTACATTACAGTGCTTCAAAGGCGGCTGTAATAGGACTGACTAAGGCACTTGCAAAAGAAGAAGGCCCTTCGGGAATAAATGTGAATTGCATAGCTCCCGGAGTTATAGAAACAGAGATGAATTCGCATTTGGATAAAGAGTCAAGAAAGGAATTGAGTGAAGAAACACCATTAATGCGGCTTGGAACACCGGAGGAGGTTGCAGAGGCGGTATATTTTTTGGCATCCGATAAGGCATCATTTATTACAGGACAGGTATTGTGTGCAGACGGCGGAATAACTGTATAAGCATATACACGGAGCGGGATACTCATGAGCTTAGCTTTTGAAGTATCCCGCTCTTGACTATATACGGTATTTGTGGTATTATTATAATAGATATTATTTTGCCACGATGTGCGGAGGAGAAAAGTTATGGATGCACCTATATATAACAGATTAAAGGAATACCGTTTAAAAAACAGAGTTCCGTTTGCTATGCCCGGACATAAAAACGGCAGAGGGTTGATTAATGGACTTGCGGAATTAGATGTTACAGAGCTTGAAGAAACTCTTAATTTAAGACAGCCGGATGATGAGGTGGTAAAGAAGGCACAAAAAAAGCTTTCTGATTTATACAAATCCGATGAAAGCTTTATAATTACCTGTGGTTCAACTGCGGGTATACAGGCAATGCTTACATCCGTGATGCATCCGGGAAAGATACTCATTGCGGGTTCTGACTGCCATATGAGTGTAATAAATACCTGTGCTTTGTGCGGATATAAAATTATGTTTATTCCTGCACGTATAAACCCCATAACACTTCTGCCGAGCGATGATATGGATTTAGAAGAATTTATAAGCGGACAGGAGGATGAAATAAAGAATAATATAGGTACTGTTCTTGTAACTTCACCGAATTATTATGGGATTTGCAGAAATATTGAAAAATATGCAGATGAATGTCATAAATACAATATTCCGCTGCTGGTAGATGAGGCACACGGGGCACATTTTGCAGCATCAAAATTATTGCCTAAGCCGGCAATACAATGCGGTGCGGATATGGCTGTAAACAGTGCTCATAAAACTCTGAATGCACTTACCGGAGCAGCATATCTGCATATAAAAAATAAGTATGTGTCGTTGTTGTAAACCGACTCGGGATAACGCTTGGAAAAGTCGGCGAGCATCGCC
>USPO01000003.1 GCA_900556575.1 uncultured Eubacteriales bacterium | reverse complement strand
CTTATTTACTTTGTTTTATTCGCTTTATGCGGTCTGTGCATTTTGCTGCAGCCCCATTAAAAATCAAATACATTAGGGTTTTCTAGACTGTCACGAAGCTTATTTGCCTTTTTCAGCTGTTCAAAACGGTATTCAAATATATCGTGAGTATCTGAACCCACTGTTACTGGGATTTTACTTTCTGCTATTATATCACGTTTTTTATCGTTTGTGAGAAAATCATAATAGTATGGATAGTTTCCGGAAGTATTTATTTCCCAAAACAATCCGTAATCTTTAATTGCCTTAATCATATCAAGCTGATATTTTTCACTGAGACGGAAAATATCGGTGTGTGCAAGTCCTTTTTTACACTTGAAAAGTCTGCTCCATTCAAAGAACTCGTATAAGTCCATAGCACGGTTCTGAGAGTCGTCAAGACATTCAAAGAGTACATAATCAAGCTCGCTGCATGAGTCCGCCAAAAGGTCATTCGGAGCCGGACGAGTACCTATTTCAAGCCCGATTAATACTTTGATTTCATTTTTATATTTTTCTCTGCAGTAGCGCAGATGTTCAATATACAGCGGCAGACGGTCATGTATCGAAAACTGGTGGTCAGTTATACCTATGACGTCAACTCTGTGATTGATAGCATTCTGAATAATTTGTTCTGGCGAATTTTTGCCGTCATAGCTGTAAAATGTATGGTTATGTAAATCAATAAGTGCCATGCGGCTGTCCTCCCTTGTGCTTTAATCTGTAATTATTTTAGCACGTTTTGTTTGATTTGTCAATGATTTTCGAGAAAGAGAAGTCAGTTTAAAAATGTGGATGTATAACAAAAAATCTATTGATTTTTTTGTATAAATGTGATAGAATGAAATAAAAAGATATAGGGAGATGAAGAAATTGCAGAAAGGATATATAGTGAGACCAAAGCTTGATGTAATGTTTAAAAAGCTATTTGCATCGAAGGAAAATAAAAAGCTTCTCATAAGCCTAATAGCGAGTTTATTGGAACTTGATATTAATTCAATAAAGAGTATAGAAGTCTTAAACGGAGAAATTCTTCCTGATGAAAACGGCGAAAAATTCGGAAGACTCGACTTGCTTTTGATAATGAACGATGAAACAAAAATCAATATCGAACTTCAAATTAAGATACAGGATGATTATGCGGACAGGTCCACATTTTATTGGTCAAAAGCTTATACTGCAGGATTAAAAGCCGGAGAGGAATATTCGGAGCTAAAGGAAACTATATGTATTAATATAGTCGGATTTAAGATGTTTGACTGTGAGGAATACCATTCACATTTTCAAATCATGGAGAAGAACCGTCACGAAGTACTGACAGAAAAATTTGCAATTCACTTTTTTGAATTACCGAAACTTAGAGGAACGGAAGTAAATGCAGATGATATGATGAAGCTGTGGCTTAAATTAATAGACTGTGAAAGCGAGGAGGAATTAGAGATGTTGGAAAGAACAAATGCAGCACCGATTAAAGAAGCGGCATATTTCATCAGAAAGATGAGTGCCGATGAAAAGTTAAAAGAAATCGCAAGGCTCGAAGAAAAGCGGCTTCATGACGAAGCCTCCATAATAGGCACTGCCCGACGACAAGGATTGAAAGAAGGCTTTGAACAAGGCGAGAAAAAGGGCTTTGAACAAGGTCGAATTGACGCAATATGCAGAATGATCAGCGGTGGTTTCTCCGAACCTATAATTTCTGATTTGGGTTATACAAAAGATGAGTATAGTACCGCTTACAGAAGATTAAAAGAACCGCTGTCATAAAATCATTATTTAGAGGATTTATAATGCAAAAGGGAACAAATGCAGCACCGATTAAAGAAGCGGCATATTTCATCAGAAAGATGAGTGCCGATGAAAAGTTAAAAGAAATCGCAAGGCTCGAAGAAAAGCGGCTTCATGACGAAGCCTCCATAATAGGCACTGCCCGACGACAAGGATTGAAAGAAGGCTTTGAACAAGGTGAGAAAAAGGGCTTTGAACAAGGCGAGAAAAAGGGCTTTGAACAAGGTGAAAAACAAGGTCGAATTGACGCAATATGCAGAATGATCAGAGGTGGTTTCTCCGGACCTATAATTTCTGATTTGGGTTATACAAAGGACGAATATAACATTGCTTACAGAAGATTAAAAGAACCACTGTCATAATATTACCATATAAGGTATTTAATACCTGAAAGAATAATTCGCCACTTAATAAAGGGCTGTACGATGCAAACGCACCATACAGCCCTTTCATATTATACTATTTCCGCACCGCTCTGAACATCATTTAATGTTGTAAGAACCGTGAGACTATCCTCAAATTCAGCTGATAAAATCATTCCGCAAGACTCTAAGCCCATCATTTTTCTTGGCTTTAGGTTTGCAATAAAGATTACATTCTTGCCGATAAGTTCTTCCGGCTTGTGATATGCTGAAATTCCCGAAAGTATCTGTCTTGTTTCGCTGCCTACTTCAAGAGTAAATCTTAAAAGCTTTTTCGACTTCTTGACCGGTTCACATTCCAACACCTTTCCTACTCTTATATCAAGCTTTTCAAATTCTTCAAACTCAATATAATCCTTGAACGGAGCAATCTCAACCTTATTTTCTGCCTTTGCCGCTGCAATATGTTCCTCTTCAATTTCAGCAAGCTTCTTTTCCGTATCAATTCTCGCAAAGAGCGGAACTGCCTCGCCAACCTTTGTTCCCGACTTCGTTTCTCCGAAAGACTTAACGGATTCATAGCTTAAATCATCCGCATTAATCTGTGCGGCAATCTTTTGAGCCGTTTCAGGCATATATGAGGTTAATAATGCCGCAATTATTCTGATTGACTCAACAAGGTTGTACAGAACTGTTCCCAATCTCGGCTTATCTTCTTCATTTTTAGCCAAAATCCATGGTGTTGTTTCATCTATATACTTATTTGCTCTGTCAACTATTGCCCAAATTTCATCAATACTGTCCGCAACGTGAAGTCCCTTCATCTTTGCTTCAAGCTTTTCAATCGCACCTGAGGCAGCACTCTTTAAATCCGCATCAAATTCACCCTCAACATTGCCCGGCTGAATTATTCCGTCAAAGTACTTATTTGTCATTGCAACTGTTCTGTTTACAAGGTTTCCAAGCTTATTTGCAAGATTACTGTTATAACGGCTGATAAATACATCATATGTTATTGTTCCGTCCTGTGCAAACGGCATTTCATGAAGTGAATAGTATCTTACTGCATCAACTCCAAAATGCCTTACCAAATCCTCGGCATAGATTACATTTCCTCTCGATTTACTCATCTTTTCCTCGCCCACGAGCATCCACGGATGTCCGAACACCTGCTTCGGGAGCGGCTCACCCAATGCCATGAGCATAATCGGCCAATAAATTGTATGGAAACGTAAAATATCCTTACCAATGATATGGACGTCTGCCGGCCAATATTTCTTGTAAAGTTCAGAATTTCTTCCCTCTTCCGGATCATATCCCAATGCTGTGATATAATTTGAGAGAGCATCTATCCATACATATACAACATGTCCCGGATCAAACTCTACCGGAATACCCCAGCTGAATGATGTTCTTGATACACATAAATCCTGAAGTCCCGGCTTTAAGAAGTTATTAACCATCTCATTCTTTCTCGATTCAGGCTGAATAAACTCCGGATGTGTTTCGATGTATTCCATGAGTCTGTCCTGATACTTTGACATACGGAAGAAATATGCCTCCTCCTTTGTCTTTTGAACAGGTCTGCCGCAATCCGGACAGAGTCCGCCTTCTTTAAGCTGCGTTTTTGTCCAGAATGACTCACACGGTGTACAATACCAGCCCTCATACTCACTCTTATAAATATCGCCCTGATCATAAAGCTTTTTAAATATTTTTTGAACGGACTTTACATGGTAATCGTCGGTTGTTCTTATGAATTTATCATAGCTGATATTCAACATATCGGCTATATCCTTAATCTCTCCCGCAATTTTGTCAACGTGCTGCTGAGGAGTTATACCCTCTGCCTCGGCAATTTCCTGAATTTTCTGTCCATGCTCGTCTGTACCTGTCAAGAAAAATACATCCTTTCCGATAAAACGATTAAATCTTGCGATTGAGTCTGTCAATACTATCTCATAAGTATTTCCGATATGCGGCTTCTTTGAAGTATATGCAATCGCAGTTGTTATATAAAATTTTTCTTTATCCATTTTTTCCTCCTATATATTTGGTCTTATTCTTTATTATACCGCAATACGGCGGTGAAAAACATAATTAATCATCATGCACAGTTTTATGCAATCTCTCTGTTCACACGGCAAAGTACAGCATACGCACCTCTTCCGACATGAGTTCCAATAAGCGGTCCAAATTCTCCGTACATCTTAATACAATCATCTCCGTAAAGGTCCTTGAGCTTTTCGCAAACTTCTTTTCCCTTTTCATCATCTGACTGTACAACAAGAAATTCTTTTTTATCACACTCAATAAAATCTTCGTCCTCTTCTATCTTCGCAATAAGCTTATCCATAAGCTTCTTCTTTCCTCTTAGCTTATCCGAATTTACAACAAGTCCGCCCTCTATTCCAAGCACAGGCTTTATATCCAAAAGTGAGCCGATAAATGCAGCTGTCTTTGACAATCTTCCGCCCTTTTCAAGGTACTTCAATGTATCTACAAGCAGGAAACATTTCCACTGAAGAACATATTTTGAACATTCCTCAACTATTTCATCAACACTCTTTCCTGCCGCTGCCATCTCGGCAGCATGAACAGCCGCCTCTGCAATATACACAGAAAACTTTCTTGTATCAACAACGCGGATATCAAACTCCGGATTTTCCTCCATGAGTTCTCTTGAAAGCATTGTCGCCGTCTGACACTGACCACTTGCCTCTCCCGACAATGCGAAATATATTACATGCTTATGTTTCTCTGCTTCTTTTCGGAGAAAATCCTGCATATCTCCAATCGGTGTCTGCGATGTTGTAGGAAAGCCTTCAAATCCTTCAAGCTTATCAAAAAACTCTGAATTTGTTATATCTACTCCCTGAACATATGTATCCTCACCGAAAAGCGAGAGAAAGCGTAATATTCCTATATTATATTTTTTTGCGGTTTCCTCCGGAATGTCACTTCCGGTATCAACCAATATTTTTATATCTTCCATGTCCATCTCCAATTCTCTGTTTAAGCATCTTTATTAGATTTCTTTAATTCTCCAAATTACCATTTAAAATGCTCTAATTGTCCTAACTTTTTCATATTTTCAAATCCCTGCTGACGAAGCGCCTCATATACAACTACCGCAACAGAGTTTGAAAGATTAAGACAGCGTGCATCCGGTATCATAGGTATGCGTATGCAGCGTTCTTCATGCTCCTTTAAAAGTTCTTCCGGCAAACCCGCATCCTCACGTCCGAACAGTATGTAGTCATTGTCCTTAAATTCAACATCCACATGATTATGCTGTGCTTTTGAGGTGGCATAAAAATATCTGCCTCCCTCTGTATTCCTAAAGAAATCCTCCAAACTGTCATGCTCCTGTACATTTAACAAATGCCAATAATCCAAGCCTGCATGGCGGAGCTGCTTATCCGTTATTTTAAAGCCGAGCGGATATACAAGATGCAGCTGTGAACCTGTAACCGCACAGGTTCTTGCTATATTTCCGGTATTCGCCGGTATTCTCGGCTCTACAAGTACTATATTAAACATTTATATTCCTTTCAAAACCCATAGTCATAATTCTTCATTATATATTATATACCATTAACCCCTTTTTTTCAATAGGTATTTAAAAATTTCCCTATACTATTGACATTTTACATACAAAATAGTATAATTTGTTTGTTGGTTATATTACGATAATTACAAATTTATCAGTAAAATATTAATTTTGGAGGGATAACTATGCCATATGACCGCTTTTTCCCCGACGGAACTCCCATCGATCCATGGTTTATGAACAACCTTGCAGTCACAGACGGTATTCCGACTTGGAGAGATACTACCTATAGTCTTACTGATTATGGTATTTACGATGACGGAAAAATCTATACAAACGAAATTCAAGCACTTATAGACCTTGCAGCCGAAAAAGGCGGCGGTATCATAATTGTTCCGCCCGGAACATATCTGACAGGCTCGCTCTTTTTCAAACAAGGCGTTAATTTATATGTACAATCGGGCGGTGTCCTGAAAGGAAGCGATGATATATCCGATTACCCTATACTGGAAACTCGGATGGAGGGCGAAACCTGTAAATACTTTGCAGCATTAATAAACGTTGATAATGTAGATGGATTTACTATAAACGGAAATGGAATTATTGACGGCAACGGTCTGCGCTCCTGGCGTGCTTTTTGGCTGAGACGTCAATGGAATCCCGAATGTACAAATAAAGACGAACAACGACCGAGATTAATATATATATCAAACAGTTCAAATGTGACTATTGCTAACGTCACACTTCAAAACTCACATTACTGGACAACTCATATATATAAATGTAACCATGTTCGTTACCTTAACTGTAATATATTCTCGCCTTCATATCCAATCAAAGCCCCCAGCACAGATGCAATTGATATTGATGTATGTACGGACGTATTAATAAAAGGATGCCGACTCGAAGTAAACGATGATTCAGTAGTATTAAAGGGAGGTAAAGGACCTTGGGCAGATAAATTACCTGAAAACGGTTCTAACGAAAGAATTATTATTGAAGGCTGTACATATGGCTTTTGTCACGGCTGTCTGACCTGCGGTTCAGAGTCGGTGCATAACCGCAATATCATATTCAGAAACTGCACGGTTGAAAAAGGATTAAATCTGCTCTGGCTCAAAATGCGTCCTGATACTCCCCAGCATTATGAGTACATCACAGTGGAAAATATCAGCGGAAGAATAGACAACTTTATAAACATAAATCCATGGACACAGTTTTATGATTTAAAGGATAGAAAGGATGTTCCTTTATCCTATGCAAATAATATTACCATGAAAAACTGCGAGATTAGCTGCATCAGATTTTTTGATGTTAAGCCTGACGAAAACCAATATAAGCTGTCTGATTTTGTATTTGAAAATTTAAAAATCCATGCTGTTTATGATGATTTTGATACATCTGCGATTGATGGATTTACAGTGAATAATGTTAATGTGAAGTGATGGGGCTGTAGCAAAATGCACAGACCGCATAAAGCAAATAAAACAAAGTAAATAAGCCGTTTTTTATAATCAATTTGGTCATATTCAATGTGGAAATTTTCATAGTAATGAAAATTTCTGAATTGAGTTCGCTTTATGCTACGAACGAAACGAACCTCTCGACGTACCACCGTACGTCTTCGGGCAAGGGGCTGCGCCCTTCGTTTCGTCCGTTCTGCGATATTTTTCTACAGCCCCAAAAGGCTGTCACAAAACTCTTTGAGTTTTGCAACAGCCTCATTACAGACTATTACAGACTTGATTAAAATCTCATTCACTCATTCTATATCCCACACCCCAAACGGTATCAATATACTTTTCCCCTTTTATACTTAATTTATCGCGAATACGCTGGATATGTACCGCTACGGTAGAAACATCACCTATTGCATCCAACCCCCAGACTCTGTCAAAGAGCTGTTCCTTTGAAAATGCTCTGTTTGGATTTTTTGCCATATATTCAAGTAAGTCATATTCTTTCGCTGTTAAATTTATTTTTTCTCCGTCTATCGTGACTCGTCTTGCGGCAGTATCTATTTCCATTGATTTCTTTCTGATTACCGTATTTATATTTCCAGTTAATATATCATGACGCATTATATGTGCTTTTACTCTTGCCACAAGCTCATTCGGACTGAACGGCTTGGTCATATAATCATCCGCTCCCAGTCCAAGACCTCGAATTTTATCTATATCATCACTTTTTGCGCTCAAAAATATCACCGGCGTCTGTTTTTCTCTTCGTATTTCTCTGAGTATTGCAAATCCGTCCATTCCCGGCAGCATTATATCAATTATCATGAGGTCATAGTTGTTTTTTAATGCCATTTCCAAGCCCTTCGTTCCACGTTCGGCAATGTCACATACAAACCCATTCACTTCCATGTATTCCTTTTCGAGTTCTGCTATTTCACTGTCATCTTCAATTATAAGTATCTTTTTCATAAATTACTCCTTTTCGGCATACGGCAAATAAATATTTGCTGTTGTTCCCTTGTTCTTCCCTTCACTTACAAGCCACAGCCTGCCTCCGTGCAGCTTTACAAGTTCCTTTGCTATTCCAAGTCCCAATCCGCTGCCCTTTATATTCGATGTCCGTGCTTCATCTACTCTGTAAAAGCTATCATAAACCTTATTCAGTTCCTGACTATCTATTCCGATTCCATCGTCTATGATTCTTATGTATGCTCCATCGGCAGCCGCTTCTGTCAGAATTCTTATCCCCAGACTTTCACTACGCTTATACTTTATAGCATTTTCTATTATATTTATCATTACTCTTCTAAGCTTTTCATAATCTATTTTTACCGGAACCGAATTCGGAGTAAGCTCGGTTTCAAGCGTAAGTCCCGCAAGCTGCACATCATTTCTGTATTCCGAAGCTATCTCATACACAAAATCATTCAGTTCACCTACATCAAAGTTCATCTTTAGTTTTGACATTTCTATACTCGATAATGTAGAAAGATTATTAACAAGACTTTCTATTGAATTCGCCTTTGCATGAATTATTCCCAGATACCTTTTTAGTTTTTCCGGGTTTTCCGCTAATCCGTCATTTATCGCATTTATATATCCTTTTATTGAAGTTACCGGTGTTTTCAAATCATGGGATATATTCGCAACCATCATACTTCTTTCACTTTTTGATGCTTTTTCTCTCTGTTCCGCACTCATAAGTGACCGCCGCATTTCATCAAAACTGATACATAGTTCATCTATTTCATCCATATCGCTGCCTATTATTTCAAATGCAAGTTCTCCGCCCTTTACACGGTCTGCGGCAGCCGTCAGCTCCTCAAGCGACTCCGTTATTCTTTCTGCCATTTTTGAAGTTGCGGCAACGGTTGATACAACTATAATAACCGCACACAAAACTACCCAAAAAACAATATATCCCAGTGCCATAGGATTACGCCGTATAAAATCAAGCATAACATTAAAAAGCACATTTGGACTCAGCAGCTGTAATCGTGTTACATACAACTCTTCAACCGGAAATTTTAATATAAACACCATCAAAAATACCGCAGTAATCAGCACAATCAATGCTGCCGGAACAGCGAGCATTACAAAATTACATTTCCTAAAGTATCTTTTTATTTTCAAGTTCCACCGCACCTCCTATCATAATAATATGAGGCTGCCAACATTGCAGCCTCACATATTGATTATATCATTAAATGTTTTTTCTGTCAATAAGAACAACCGCCGCAGAACCGAAGATTATCATCGTTCCGAAAATTATTCCCAATTTTCCGAGCAATGCACCGATAGGAAGTGATGAACCTATTACAAGAGTATGCCATCTTAAATACGATGTAAACAGCATAGATGATACGTTTCCGCCGTATATACTGAAATACTTTAATGCAGCATATACGGCAAGGCAAAGCAGCATTGAAAGTGCAGGCTTTTCCGTAAACAAGTTTACTATAACAGCAAGCAATATAATATTCACAAGCGGCACAATGTCTATCAGGTATGCCGCAAAGGTCATCCCCATATGGCGGTATCCTCCGCCCGTCAAAACCTGCATTAATGCAGCCGCAATATATATTGTTATCATATATATCATACTCAATACCATAACCGCAATAACCTTTGAGAACAGCAAACCCTCTCTCGTAATCGGACGCATAAAATCAGCTTTCAGCGTATCCTCTCTTATTCCCTCCGCAATCAAATCCGTTACTGCCATGAACATAACTATAGGCACAAACAAATCCGTTAATATCGGTAATATTTCAAACGGCAGATTAGTATGTATCGTAACCTGTCCTTGTGTAAGCCTTGTTATTGCATAGCTCATACCATATCGTATCACAAGCACAAGAAGTACAAGTATAAGCATAACTATATACTTTTTCTTATGTGCCAGCTTATAAAGCTCCTTTTGTATACTTATTCCCATTATTTTCAACCGCCTTTCACTATTTCTTAAATAAAATCAATTGTCCAACCGCAAAAATCTCCCTGATATACATCATAGATGCGTTATACCACGGAGTATTTGCATTCATTGTTTTGACTTCCAATCCATTAAGCTTTGCAAGTCTTTTAGCTCGGAAAATATGAAAATCATTTGTTATCAAGGCAAGATTATCAAGAGATATATTATCCGCTTCCATTAGCTCTCTTGAATATTCCAGATTTTCATTTGTACTTGTGGCTTTGTTTTCTTCTATTATTTTATCCTCACTCACGCCATGGTTTATAAGATAGTTTTTCATGCATTCGGCTTCCGTTATATACTCCTGATGTCCCTGTCCTCCTGTTACAACTATATATGCATCAGGATTTTTTTCATGATATTCTATCGCCGCATCAAGTCTTGCCGCAAGCGGCTGTGTAGGAACTGTCCCTTTTACCGCACACCCTAAAACGATTACCGCATTTTCATTGTAATCAACCGTATCATTCTTTCCGTATAGTCCGAGAAATCCGCAAATTACAAATACCGCCGCAATCATCAGCCCTATAATATTCTTTACAGTCTTTTTTATTCCATGTGATGCATACTCCTTAATACTTCTATAAAACAATCCCCAAAGAAACATTACAAGCCCGAGCAAAAGCTCTCCTATAATTCCAATGGTAAAATTGGAATAAACAGCTACAACACAGCTGTTTATAGTAAAGAACAATCCAAATACCATTAATATTAATTTTATAGCTATAGTCATATCACAAGCTCACCCCTTCTTTCCTTTGTAAGTCTCAAAAAGTATTCTTCAAGTGTTTCCTGATTTTTTAATATATCCTCCGTTTTTTCAAAAGCAACAAGTTCTCCGTCTGCTATGACAGCAATTTTATTACAGCAGCGTTCAAGTTCTGATGCAATATGACTTGATATTATAAAGGTCTTGCCTTTTTCCCTTGCTGTATTTACAATAAGCTCTCTTACCTCTGCAACACCCTCTATATCAAGTCCGTTCACCGGCTCATCAAGCACTATCAATTCGGGATTATCCAAAAATGCTATCGCCAGACCAAGCCTTTGCTTCATTCCAAGCGAAAATTTAGATACTTTTTCATTCTTATACTGCTCCATCCTCACAAGGCTTAAAAGTCTTTCAATTTCAGCTTTATTCGGCTTACCTTTTGATGCAAGCACCATATTCTGATATGCCGTCATGTCCTTGTACAATGCCGGCGCTTCTATTAATGCTCCTACCCTTTTTAATATATATGGCAAATCATTTTCGGGGTTCTTTCCGAATATCTCTATTTTTCCGCTGTTCGGCTTTGTCAGAGAAAGAATTGTTTTCATAAGTGTTGTCTTTCCCGAACCGTTTGGTCCCAATAATCCTATTACATCGCCTTTTTCCGCATTTAAGGTTATTCTTCTTATACCTCTTTTATTCTTATACAAGGTTGTTACATTAGTAAGTTTTAGCATGGCTCATATTCCTTTCATATTTTACGGTAGAAAGAGGCTGCTGCAAAACTCAAAGAGTTTTGTGACAGCCTCGCAGGGCTGTAGAAAAATAGTCTGTGCATTTTGCTGCAGCCCCTTAATCACTCTCCGTCCTCTGTATCATCTGTTACTAAGTTTCGATATTCGGTCGGTCCGTCCTGCGGTGCGGTTGAACCTACATCAGATAATGCAAGCTTAAACGTTACCGTATATTCATTTGCATCTCCGTTTTCGGCTGTTCCGGCTATAACTGCCGTTAATTCTCCGTCATTATATGTTCCGTCTTCATTAATCTTAAAATCACCTGTAACACTCTTTGTATATGCATCCTTCATGGAAACGATGTTTTCCGTAAACTTATCCTCTTCATCCTGCGAAACATATCCCTCGTTCTCTGCACGAAGAACAGAAGTCATTGCTGATATTCCCGCATTAACTACCTCAGGGATTTGAATTGCATCAAGTGACAGTCTATAACTCTTAACTCCGTCCTCTGTTCCCATATAAGTAAAGTTATTCTTTAAATCTCCCGTCACTGTATCAAGCGCCGCACTCATGAAGTTTATTATCTTTTCTGTTGAATCCTTGTCACCGAATATGTCTCCTGTCATAGGATTGGATATTTCAGAATAACCACCGTATTCATATCCCCACGGCTTTTCATCTTCTGTTTGACGAACACTCTTATACCCATCTTCCCAATTCTGATTTTTGAAACCTGTCGTTTCTCCGTTAAAACTTCCAGATACTCCGTCAAGAGTATAACTCTTATTTCCCTGTTCATCCATTTCCGTATGAACATAAGTTGTTATTTCGTTCGAGTTCATGTCCTGAACGCCAACGGAAAAATCAATGGTATAATTCGTCATTCCCCTGAATCCGAGGACTGAATTCTTAACCACCTCATATCCGTCCGCTGTTGTGTAGTTTGCTATTGCCGCTCCCGCAAATATTACTGCTCCGCATGATGCCGCAATTGCTGTAATTGTTGATTTCTTCATAAATAATCGCTCCTTTCATTTTGGAAGGCTCTTTCTGTCCTTCTGTATTTACATTTTACTATTTCACTATAAATATTATATAACAAAAGTTTAAACTTTTTATAAACAAATCAAAGTTTTTTTACCTGCTAAAGAAAATTTTTTTACTTATCAGACCTATAACTTAAGTATAGACTGCAATCCATCACATATTCTGTCTTTTGCAGGTAAAGCAGAAACATTGTTACAATAAAAAACGACAGCCCGAAATATATTATATACTTCAGACTGTCGCTACACAAAATATGGTTATTATGGGGTTGGCTTATTTAATTGCATACTTCTTCAAATATGCATTATACTTATTTCTGAAATCTGCATTATCTTCTTTCAGCATACGCACACTTTCATGCATATTAAGGCTGCTGTGTGCTGTTTCCATAATGCATCCGGCAATATTTGAACAGTGGTCAGAGGTTCTCTCAAGGCTTGTCAGTAAATCCGCCCATACAAATCCGGCATCTATGCTGCACTCTCCCTCCTGCAATCGTTTTGTATGATTTTTTCTGAGAATTCTTTTCAGTTCATCTACAACTTCCTCAAGCGGTTCTACATTGCCCGCAAGCTCCGCACTGTTTTCTTTAAACGCTGCGAATGTCAGTGCCGTTATTTCATTTACGGCTGCACATATAGTAGCAAGCTCTTTCTTGGCTGTTCCCGTAAACTGTATCCTTTTATTTTTTAACTCCTCGGCAGACCTTAAAATATTCATACCGTGGTCGGATATTCTTTCAAAGTCACCTATAACTCTGAGCATCTGTGCCGACTCCGCACTCTCTGCCTCGTTCAGATTTTTTGATGAAAGCTTTACAAGATAGTTTCCTATTACATCTTCATAATGATCTGTTTTTTCTTCTCGTTCCCTAATATCCTTAGCTTTTTCATCATTGTATGAAAACAGCATTTCAATACCTTCACTAAGTTCTTCTGTTGAACACCTTGCCATCTCTACTGTATATTTACGGCAGGCATCAAGTGCAATTGCCGGAGTTTGAAGAAGTCTTTCATCAAGCTCTGACTTCTTATTCCCATGCGGAGCATCCGGAACAAGACGACAGACAAGCTTTTCAAGAATTCCTGACATAGGAAAAAGCAGCACCGTACAGACCACATTAAATAACGAGTGTGCAACCGCTATTCCGAAATATGTAGCTTCGGCATCCAGTATATATGGCTTAATAAATATTTTAGCTATATATAAAAGTATAAGCATTGCTGCCGTTCCTATAACATTAAACGACAGATGTGCCAATGCTACTCTTTTTGCATTTCTGTTAGTTCCGAACGAGGATAATATTGCCGTTATACACGTTCCTATGTTCTGTCCCATTATAATAGGGAATGCAGCACCATATGAAATTTGTCCGGTCACAGTCAATGCCTGGAGAATTCCGACGGAGGCGGAGCTTGACTGAATTATCGCAGTAAGCACCGCTCCGACAAGAACACCCAGTATAGGATTTTTAAACATGATAAACAATTGTCTGAATTCCGGTACATCGGCAAGTCCCGAAACGGCATTTGACATTGTGTCCATTCCAAACATCAGCACAGCAAAGCCAAGCAATATTGCACCTGTATCCTTTTTCTTATCATTTTTGGAAAACATCTGAAAGATAATTCCGATAAGTGCCAATATAGGTGTAAAGGAAGTAGGTTTAAGCAATTGAACGAAAAAATTTTCACTTTCAATTCCTCCAAGACTTAAAAGCCATGCTGTTACGGTCGTTCCGATATTTGCACCCATTATTACGCCTATTGACTGCTTCAATGACATAAGTCCGGAATTTACAAATCCCACAACCATTACAGTTGTAGCCGATGAGCTTTGAATAATAGCCGTAACACCCAATCCCGTGAGAAAACCGGCAGCCTTATTAGTTGTAAGTTTTCCTATAACCGCACTTAGTTTTTCTCCGGCACGGCGTTCCAAACCATCTCCCATTATATTCATTCCATATAGGAACAAACAAAGTCCGCCTATTAAAGTTAAAAAATTAAAAAAGTCCATGTCTGATTTATCCTTTCAGTTAAATATTTTATATTTTTTAACTATAAAGCATTATAACATATTTCAGGCAAAGATGCGGATAAGAATAAAGTCCGCAGCAAAGTTTAAATTTCTCCGCTGCGGACCTCTTTATCTTTCCTCGTCATTATGCATTCTATAACCCACACCAAGTTCATTTGAAATATACTTACTGTCACCGGGTTTTATGCCGAGTTTTCTTCTGATATTTGCCATGTTTACCTGAAGCTTTTTTATACTTCCGGAGTCCGAATATCCCCATATTCCCTTTATAATTGCCGAGTATGTAAGCACCTTTCCAAAATGTTCGGAAAGCATTGCCATTATATTAAATTCAGTCTGAGTAAGCTTTATCTCCTGTCTATAAACACTTACCTTTCGGGCATCATAATCTATTTCCAATCCTCCCGCCGTAAATTTTCCTCCGGGATGTCTGCCTTCCTCTGCACTGTAACGATTTGCTCTTAACAGGCTTCTCACTCTCGCAAGCAGCTCCGCAGAACCAAACGGCTTTGTTACATAGTCATTCGCTCCGGCATCCAATGCCTCTACCTTATCCGACTCATCACTCCTTGCAGAAAGCACCAATATCGGTGTAAGATATGATCTTCGTATATTCTTAATAAACTCCATTCCGTCCGCATCGGGCAATCCCAAGTCAAGAATTACAAGATCGGGTCTGTAAGAAGCAAACATCAAAATTCCGTTATGCATAGTATCGGCTTCTATTGAATAGTAGCCATTTGCCTCTAAAAGCGTTTTCAATAAACTGCTGATGTCGTCATCATCCTCTACAACAAGCACTTTATATTTGTTATTCATTTTCATTATCCTCCCGTACCGTATCAAGGGTAAATCCAAAGCACATTCCTCCGCCTTCAAGATTGTATGAATATGTTTCACCGTCATGTGCCTTTACTATTGCCGAGCATACCGTAAGTCCTATTCCCATGCTTCGTTTCTTGCTGTCTATCGGTGTTCCTTCCGAAACAACGCCGCCGGAATATATATGCTTTAATTTATCCTTCGGTATTCCGCAGCCGTTATCCTTTACTTCAAAGAAAGCTTTATCATTTTCAACACGCAGTTCCAGACGAAGCTTTGTCATTCCCTTTGCATGAACAACAGCATTTTCAAGCAGATTGATAAGTACCTGCTGAATCAGTATCGGATCAGCCCATACCATGACAAACTCCTCCGGCATTTTTACTTCAACTGTCTGATTAGGATAATGCTTTTTAAGCTTCGTAAGCACTGAATCTATCACTTCTTCTGCTGCGACAGGGCTTTTTACAATTCCGACATTATTCCCATCTATTCTTGTTACCGAAAGCAGATTTTCAACCATTCTTATAAGCCATTGCGCATCCTTATTTATTCCGCCTATTATTTTCAGCTGACTCTCTTTTGAAAGCTCGTCATAGTTTTCAAGCAAAGTTGAGCTTGAACCGTATATTGTCGTAAGCGGAGTCCTTAAATCATGAGATATAGCCCTTAAAAGATTTGCCCTAAGCTTTTCCCTTTCCGCCTCACTCTTTAACCTTTCCTGTTTTTTCAGCTTTGTTGTCAGCATACTTGTAAGAGTCGTTACCGAAATCAGAACAACCGCAGAAATAAGATTTTCATTCATAGAGAAGTTAAATGCGAAATACGGAAACGTAAAGGCATAATTAACTCCTAAAACACTTATTAAAGCTGCTGCTATTCCGTAAAAATATCCGCCCGTAAAAAGTGATACCAAGAATACACCCAATACAAATATCGCCGGAACAAGTGATTTTGACGGAAATACATTATCTATAAGCAATGTTATAAAGAATACCATAAGCAATATTCCAATTGTTTTAACAATATCATAAATATATTGTTTCACTTTCATCCGCATACCGTTTATTTCCTCTCTAATTTAGCATTCTTCCTGTTATTTATTCATATTATAACATAATCCTTGCTGCGAGTATATTAGTAAAATAACCAAAACTTTTTTTATCAAACTTTTTTCTTTTTCTATATTTTGATGGTAATTTATTTTAGATGACTGCAAAAAACACAACTATTATGCTGCGAAGTTGTACTTTTTACTTTAAAGATTTTTTTACAACAGTACTCAAAAACCGCATGGGCAAAGCCCATGCGGTGATAATACAATATAAAGAATGATTATCTCTTTGAGAACTGTGGAGCACGACGAGCTGCCTTTAAACCGTACTTCTTTCTTTCCTTCATTCTTGAGTCTCTTGTTAAGAAACCAGCTGCCTTAAGAGTTGCTCTGTAAGCCTCTGTGTCTACCTCTAAGAGTGCTCTTGAGATACCGTGACGGATTGCACCAGCCTGACCTGTGAAACCACCGCCATGTACATTTACGATTACATCAAACTTATCTGATGTGCTTGTAGCCTCCAACGGCTGTCTTACGATCAACTTTAATGTGTCGAGACCAAAGTACTCGTCAATTGTTCTGCCGTTGATTGTGATGTTTCCGTTGCCCGGAACTAAGCGTACTCTTGCAACGGAAGACTTTCTTCTACCTGTAGCCATATACTGTTCTTTAGCCATTATTAAAATCCTCCCTTACTTTATTTCGCCTGTCCACTCTACCGGCTTCTGAGCTGTCTGTGCATACTCACTGCCCTGATATACGTGTAATCTTGTGATTGCTTTTCTTCCAATGTGGTTGTTCGGAAGCATACCGTTTACTGCATACTCCATAGCCTTCTCCGGCTTCTCTGCCATAAGCTTATCGTAGTGGATCTCCTTGATACCGCCTACCCAGCCTGTGTGATAATATCTTACCTTCTGGTGGAGCTTGTTTCCTGTTAATACAGCCTTCTCAGCGTTGATTACGATTACGTGATCTCCGCAGTCTACGTTCGGTGTATATGTCGGTAAATGCTTACCTCTTAAAATGCTTGCGCAAGTTGCAGCAACTCTACCGAGCGGCTTATTTGCAGCATCTATAATGTACCATTTTCTTTCAACTTCATTCGGTTTCTGTAAATAGCTTGAATTCATGGTTATTTTCCTCCTATTTTATTCGTTTATCTGTCACTTTCCCTGACCAACGTATGATATTTTACTACATTTTTCTCGAAATGTCAAGACCTTTTTCAAAACTTTTTTTATTTTTATTCCTTTACTTTAATTTTCGCCGTTTTTCTCCGATTTACTCTCATTTTCTCGTTTTTCATTTTTATTTTTAAACGGAATTTTCGCTGTAAATTCGGTGTATTTTCCTACTTCGGAGTCTACTGCTATACTGCCTCCGCCGCTCTCGCATATTGCTTTGGCTATAGCAAGTCCGAGACCGTAGCCGCCGCTCTCTCTTGCTCTTGATTTATCCGCACGATAGAATCGCTCGAATATCTGCTTTCTGTCCTCCTCACTTATTCCATCACCCGTATTTCTAACCTTTAATACCGCATTTCCATGAAACCTCTTAAGGCTCATCTTTATACTTCCCTTTTCGGGAGTATATTTCACTGCATTGTCCAAAAGTATCATTACAAGCTGTTTAAGCTGCGTGTCTGCCGCATTTACGACTATATCCTCCTCTATATCATAATCAAAGCTCATATTTTTTTCAAATATAACAGCCTCCATTGTGAGCAGAACATTTTCGCAGGCATCCGAAAATGATGATGCAATTTCATTATTTTCTCCGTTCTTCGCATGGTCAAGCCTTGTAAGGCAAAGCAGATCATTCGTAAGCTTGGACATTCTTTGTGCTTCACTCTTTATATATCCGAGCCATTTTTCCTCTTCCGCAATGGTCGAGTCCTTATGACTCAGCAAAACATCCACATTTGTATTTATAACCGTAAGCGGTGTTCTTAATTCATGCGAAGCATCGGCTACAAACTGCTTTTGTCTGTTATAGCTTTCCTCAACCGGCTTAATTGATGAATTTGCATTCCTCAGACTTATAAGAAATGCCGCCGCAAGTGCGGCAATCCATACAGCCGCAAGAATGAGTGCAAGGCTTATCAATATTCTTCGTTCCGCCGTAAAATCTATAAATCCTATAATATATCCGTCTTTATTGGTATTCTTCATGAATTTCCAGTATCCGCCCGCATAATAAACCACTCCGCCGCCTTTGTCTCTGCTTATAATATTTGATATATCTTCCGTATATGAATCATCGTCCATTTCAAACGGTGAACGCACATCCGTTATATTCCCGTCTGCATCCGTATATATTACAAAATGTGCGGTCATATCCGTTCTGCGGTCCTTGCTATCCTTTCTTTCGGGCTGTGCCGCATCTCCGTCCGCAGGCTGAGGAGCTTCCGGTACCTCGGCTCCAACGTTCGGCGCCGGCTGATCAATTGGCGGTTCTATACCCATATCGTCCGCCGTATTATCACCGGAAATGTTTCCGTTGCCGTCAGGCTTCGGGGCATTCCGATCAATTCTGTTGTGCCTGTCAAAATCAATAGTAACTCTAAGCTGCTCGTTAGACGAATTTTCTACGTTACGCCATGTTATAAAATATATAACTCCAAAACTGCCCAAAAGCAGTGCCGAAATTATTATCATATTAACAAGCAGCAGTCTGTTTCTCAGTTTTTTGAACATATTCTACCCTTTCCCTTTTTATTTTTTTAATATATATCCAACGCCTCTTACGGCACTTATGGTTACATCAGAATGAATAAACTTCAGTTTTTTTCTGAGGAACGATACATATACCTCGACATGATTATCTCCCGCATCGCTGTCAAATCCCCAGAGCTTTTCTATAATTTGTTCTTTTTGCGAAATCATATCCTTGCGGAGTATGAGATATTCCATAAGCTCCTTTTCTTTCAGTGTCAGCTGAATCGAACCTTTCGGCGATGACATTTCCATTGTATTGGTATTCAATGACAGACTTCCGTATGAAATCACAGCATTATTTTCCGTAATTTCTCCTCTTCGTCTGCCCAAAGCACGAACACGGGCAAGAAGTTCTTCCGTATCAAACGGCTTTGTCAGATAATCATCGGCACCGCAGTCAAGTCCCTTGACCTTATCCGAAATCGTACCCTTTGCGGTAAGCATTATAACGGGTGTCTCCACACCCTCTTTTCTAAGCTCATGCAATACCTCGTAGCCGTTAAGTTTAGGCAGCATTATATCCAATACTATTACATCATATATACCGCTTAAAGCATCATCCAACCCCGATTCGCCGTCAAAATCGCAGTCAGCCATATAATTCTGCTTTTTCAGCAAATGAACCAATGCTTCCGCTAAGTGACGCTCATCCTCAATTACCAAAATCCTCATAACCTTATCTCCAATCTGCCGCAGTACGGCTGTGTATATTTAACAGGCTCATAATGAATACCTGTTAATCCCCTCTAAAAGCTGATTAATCATATCAACTCCTATTCTTCTATATAATAATACTGCAAAAAGCTTAAATTTCCCTTAATTTTTATTGACAAAAAATCATGGTTGTTATATAATTATAGAAAACAAATCCTATCAAGGGGGTATTTACATGAAAAAGAAATTAACAGCACTATTACTTACGGCAGCAATGTTTATCCCGTGCATATCGGGAACAGCTGTATTTGCTGACGAACCCGCCTCTGTCGCTGAAGCAGCCGCCGAAGAAATCGGTTTTGATCCTGCCGAGGCCGACAACAGCGAGACAGAGATTTCGGTAGTCTCCGATACGTCGGAAGAAAATCCGGTCAATGATACAACAGACAGTTCAGACACCAATTTAATTTCCGATACATCGGAGGAAAATCCGATTGACGAAGTATCTGCCGAACCTACTCCCAATCCCGAATTGATTTCCGATGCAGTCGGAGTTGATATTACAATTGCACCTCATCAATGGGTTATTGATTCAATCGCAAAATTCAACTTATTTGACAGCAAAGGAAATCTTGTAGGAACAAGCGAAGAGTGGATAGGCGGAGATACAAATTCTGTACGTCTCCAATTCAGCGTTCCGCCGTATGAAGTCGGCGAGCATTTTACATTGGGTTTTGTTGAGGGATTCAAATCACTGAAGTATTACAGCACAACTATTGCACCGGGCGGTTCATTCGACTTGGAAACATATGCAATGCGTGATGAAAACGGCAGCATAATTCACGGCAACAACTTTGCTATGGATGCTGAGCCAAACTACAAAACAGCAATAAACCTTTACTATGACAATAAACAAATCCCTTTATGGCCCATGGGACAAATCGTTGACGGGGTCGGCATGGTTTCAGCCTATGATATAGGAAAAGCAGTCGGAATGAAGGTTGAGTATCATTCAAATTACAACAGTCTTACAATGTCAATGGGTTCGCAGCAGCTTATATTTAATTTAGGCGGCACTTATTCAACATTTTTCGGCACAGACAAATACATAAGCCATGCACCGGTATGGGCGGGCGATGCCATTCTCGTTCCGGTAAGAGATACTCTCGAAGCATTGGGCTGTACAATTAATTTATGGCAGAGTGATGACCATATAGATGTAATCGCGGACAAATCTCCCGTTATTACACAGTGGAGAAACAAGGAGCGTGTGAATAGAGAAGGAATATACTCACGCACAAACTATCTTGTATGGGTATCAAAATCGGATTACAGGGTAAAGCTTTATCAAGGCTCACAATACAACTGGGAATGCATTCTTGATGCACCGTGCGCAATTGGCGCTCCCGGTACACCGACAATCGAGGGACAGTTTGAATATCAGTATAACGGCGGAATTTGGTCATATCCGAATTTCTACGTTTCGCCTACTCTCGTATTTTACGGAGGTTATGCTCTTCACTCAACCCTGCGTGCATGGGGAGGCGGAATGTATGACGACAGCGTCGGTGTAATGATTTCCCATGGCTGCGTAAGACTGCATCCGAAGGATATTGATTTCATTTACAAAACAATACCTATCGGAACAAAGGTTTACGTTACACCGTAAAAATAAAATAAAAAACAGGTGACAATTAATGCGTAAAAAAATGCGTGAAAAAAAACAAACATCCGAAACCTTTATTTTAAGTTCAATATTGGCTCTATCGGGAGGTTTTCAGGATGCATATACATATAACTTAAGAGATAGTGTCTTTTCAAACGCACAGACCGGAAATGTGGTTCTTATGACACAGCATTTCATGCTCGGCGAGTGGAGTACGGCATTTCACTACCTGCTCCCTCTTGCCGCATTCATCCTCGGTGTCATGGCTGCCGAAACGATAAGCGACCGCTACAGAGAGTCAAGACGTATACACTGGAGACAGATTGTATTGATAATAGAAATACTGATACTGTTTATAGCCGGATTTATGCCGCAGAGCCTAAATTCACTGTCTACCATGCTTATATCGTTCTCATGTGCAATGCAGGTTCAATCCTTCAGAAAAGTGAACGGCTTCGCCTATGCAAGCACAATGTGCATCGGCAATATGAGAAGCGGAACGGATAACCTTTCAAAATTTATACGCACAAGGGATAAAGACTGTCTTGAAAAGGCAGTATATTATTTCGGTATTATATTCATCTTTGCGATAGGTGCCGGTCTCGGCGGACTTATTTCTCTCCATATAGGCTTTAGAGCTATTTGGATTTCATGTCTGCTGCTGATTATCGGCTGTGTTATGATGATGAAGGAAAAGATATAAAAAACGGGGCTGTCACAAAACTCTTTGAATTTTGCAACAGCCTCTTATTTTTACACAAGCTTAAAGTCAAAATCTTCATCCCTGTTGCAGCACAGCTTCCCGTCCTCAACTGTTAAACGTGCCGCCTGAATACAGGTTCTGCCATGTTCTTCTCCCATAACAAAACCGCTTGACAATCTATCCTCATTCCTGAAATACGGGTGAGTGAAATAGAAAATATATGCTTCATCGCCATGCACAACAACATCGGCATGATTTGCCATAACTCCGTCACACGGGCGATTTCCTCCGTCCCGAAGAATTACCCCGTTTTTAGTCCAGTTGGTATAATCCGCAGACTCATAAACACCGAGTCCGTTCCACTCATCTGTAATCATCCATACTTTGCCTTTGAACTCAAATACATTCGGACCCTCATGGTGACGGTCGGTAATTTCCGCGCCGCCCGCCTTCCAATTGTACAAATCATCACTTACGGCGGTATACGAAAACGAACCATGTGCCTCGTCCTTATACCACATCTTATATGTTCCGTCCGGAAGCTGATGTACACAGGCATCTATTACTCTGTCCGATGATAATTCAAGAATACCTTGGAATGTCCAGTCCCATAAATTATCAGAGGTATAATGCACTATATGCCTTTCTCTGTTCCAGTCAATCGGTATTCCTGTTATGTATGTAACATACATATGATACTCTCCCTCGGCAAATATAACCTCCGGAGCCCAGAATGTGTTATGTCCGAACTCAAAATCAAGGTTCGGCAATGTTCCTCTGTACAGCCAGCGGCTTCCGTCCTTTGATGTCGCAATACCGATTGCACTTCCATGTATGTGTGCCACTCCCACAATGTTTCTCGATGCTCTCCTCTGTGTATAGAACATCCACCATTCACGGCGCTCGTTGTTCCATATTACAGTCGGATCTGTCGGTGCATCATATATAGGGTCTCTAAATAAAGGTGCTTCTATCATAATTCTCTCCCTTTCAAAAATGCCGTCCGGCATTTAGTAATATACAATATCATTGTACCACCAAGTGTTGATTTAGTCAATATATTTTTTATCTGAGAAGCCGGACTGCCGCAAAAAACTATTTTTGCACAAAATATCCGAGAAAATGCGTAAAAAAACCTTTTTTACTTATTGACACAGCCTTTATTATCTGATAAAATATATAATTATGCCGGTTTAAATAATTACTTATTTTTACTGTAAATATATTCTACAACTTAATGAAAAGATTGGAGCGATGTACTGTAATGAAAAAAATTCTACAAAAGTACACAGAAACTAACCTTATCATCAGAATTTTGATAGGACTCATTATAGGAACTATCATCGGAATCGCTGCACCGTCATGGACAGCTATTTCAATATTCGGTGATATATTCGTAGGTGCATTAAAGGCTGTTGCCCCTGTATTGGTATTCATCCTTGTAATCAGCGCCTTAGCAAATGCCGGAAAAGGCATAGGAAAGCGTTTCAGAACAGTTATTATACTGTATATGTTAAGTACCTTCCTTGCTGCTTTCGTTGCTGTAATATTCAGCAAGGCATTTCCGGTAACACTTACACTTGCCCAGGCACAAGCCGCAGAAGGTGCCGCAGCACCGGAAGGTATAGGCGAAGTATTGAAGTCACTTATTACCAATATGGTTGCAAATCCGGTCAAATCTCTCATGGAAGCAAATTATATCGGCATACTTACATGGGCGGTTATATTCGGACTTGCCGTAAAGTCAGTCGGAAATGCGGAAACAAAGAGTGTTTTGGATTGTCTTTCAAAGGCTGTAACAAAGGCCGTTCAGTGGATAATTAACATTGCACCGTTCGGTATTATGGGACTTGTTTTCACAACTGTTTCGGAAAACGGTCTCGATGCATTCACAACATACGGAAAACTTCTTGCCGTTCTTATCAGCTGTATGCTTGCCGTTGCATTAATCTTCGACCCTCTTATTGCTGCAATATGCCTTAAGAAAAATCCGTATCCGCTCGTACTGCGCTGCTTTAAGGACAGCGGTCTGACAGCGTTCTTCACAAGAAGTTCGGCAGCAAATATTCCTATCAATATGGCTCTTTGCGAAAAGCTCGGACTTGATGAGGAAATATATTCGGTATCGATTCCTTTGGGTGCAACAATTAACATGGACGGTGCCGCTATAACAATCAATGTTATGACGCTCGCAGCCGCAAATACTTTAGGTATTCAGGTAGATATACCGACGGCTCTTATATTAAGTGTTATTGCAGCATTGGGTGCCTGCGGTTCATCGGGTGTTGCCGGCGGTTCACTTCTCCTTATCCCGATGGCTTGCTCGCTCTTCAATATCCCTTCAGATATTGCAATGCAGGTTGTTGGTATAGGTTTCATTATCGGTGTTGTTCAGGATTCACTCGAAACAGCTATTAACTCATCTGGTGATGTTCTCTTTGCCGCAACAGCTGAATTTATGGAATGGAAAAAGCAAGGAAAAGAAATCAAGTTTTAATTAAACGAAAAAATTTACCGGCTCGTTACTTTGAGCCGGTAAATTTTTTACTCTATATTAAATACCTTCATTATCGTTTTCATAACACCGTTATCATCATTTGACGGTGCAATATGCTTGCATACCGCCTTCAAATCCGGATGTGCATTTTCCATTGCATAGCTTTCACCGCACTGCATCATCATATCATAATCATTCATGAAATCTCCGAATGCCATACATTCATCTTTTGAAATCCCAAGCTTTCCTTGAAGCTGATTTATTGCCGTTCCCTTTGTTACACCTTTTTTCATAACATCAAGCCAATCATCGCCCGAAACAAGTACGTTATGGCTGTCATAGTATTCCTTCAGCATCGGATAGCAATGCTTTTCCGAACCTTGTCCGTCAAATACCGCTATCTTGTATATATCATCATGCTTTGATGCTTCCGCTGAATTTTCCACTGTTTCATACTTGATATAGTACGGAAGAACGTGCTGTAAAATAGGCTTATTCCTTGCCTCTCCGTATGCACTTTTTGCTCCGCATACCACCACATACAAATCCGGCTCATCTATCAGCTTTTCTATAATTTCCGCACACGATTCCTTATCCAAAGGATCACTCAAAAGCCTATTTCCCTTATCATCATATACGCAGGCTCCGTTTTCCGCTATAATATATATTTTATCTCTTATATGCTCAAACTGCTTATTTAAACTGTCATATTGTCTGCCGCTTGAAATTGCAAAGATTATCCCTCTTTTTTTCAGTTCCTCAAGAACGTGTTCAAAATTTTCGGGCATCTGCTTTTTACTGTCAAGTAGTGTACCGTCCATATCACAGGCTATAAATTTTACCATATTCTTAAATCCTTTCTATTACGGCAGTCGGATAATCCCGCCGCTCCTCTTTCATAATTTTTCGCAAAAAGAGCCGCTCCGTCAAATTAACGGGGCAGCTCTTGAAGCTTTCAAAAGTTATAACAATTTATACAATTATGCTAACTCTGAGAAGTACTTAATTGTTCTTACCATCTGCGATGTGTATGAGTTCTCGTTGTCATACCATGAAACAACCTGAACCTCATATAAGCCATCGCCGATTTCTGCAACCATTGTCTGAGTTGCATCGAATAATGAACCATATCTCATACCAACGATATCTGATGAAACGATTTCGTCCTCGTTGTAACCGAATGACTCGTTTGAAGCAGCCTTCATTGCAGCATTGATATCTTCCTTAGTTACGCCGTCCTTCTTAACAACAGCTGTAAGGATTGTTGTTGAACCTGTCGGTGTCGGAACTCTCTGAGCTGAACCGATAAGCTTGCCGTTTAATTCCGGAATAACTAAACCGATTGCCTTTGCAGCACCTGTTGAGTTCGGAACGATGTTTACAGCAGCAGCTCTTGATCTTCTTAAGTCACCCTTTCTCTGCGGGCCGTCAAGTGTCATCTGGTCGCCTGTGTAAGCGTGGATTGTGCACATGATACCTGACTGAATCGGAGCATACTTGTTAAGAGCGTCAGCCATCGGAGCTAAGCAGTTTGTTGTACATGAAGCAGCTGAAATAATCTTATCGTCTGCCTTTAATGTATTGTGGTTTACGTTGTAAACGATTGTCGGTAAGTCATTACCAGCCGGAGCTGAGATAACAACCTTCTTAGCACCTGCATTGATATGAGCCTGTGCCTTTTCCTTTGATGTATAGAAGCCTGAGCACTCTAATACAACGTCTACATCTAATTCACCCCACGGGCAATTGTTTGCATCCGGGAATGCGTAAATCTTGATTTCCTGACCGTCAACTGTGATTGAATCCTCACCTGCTGTAACCTTATCAGCTAA
>USPO01000002.1 GCA_900556575.1 uncultured Eubacteriales bacterium | reverse complement strand
ACGAACCCCTCGACGTACCACCGTACGCCTTCGGGCAAGGGGCTGCACCCTTCGTTTCGTCCGTTCTGCACTATTTTTCTGCAACCCCAAGAGGCTGTCGCAAAACTCTTTGAGTTTTGCAGCAGCCTCTTTTTGATTTCATAATAGATTTTGTTAACTTCACATATTCAATAAACTGAATATTATTCTAAAAATATTCACTCATTAAATGAACAAGAAACGAAAAATAAGTTACAATTTGATTACAAAAGTCTTAAGCAAATATTAAATAAATTACATTAAAAGTAAATTTTGTGTTACTTTTTCTCTATACGTGTTATTTCTGCTCAGCTATTGATTTTTTGTGAATAATGTGTTATAATGCGGTGAAAAAAGAAAAAGGTCGAATGTTGTATAAAAATGAATATTTTATGCATATTAATAAATTAAAAATTAACTTGATAAGTTATATTAGATATATGAAGATGTAGAGAATGTTATTTGTATAAAGGGGTTGTAGAGTTTGATTAAATTAAATATTGTTATTGCTGATAGTGATGATTTGCACATGAGGAGGCTTGTAAATTATTTGACCGATGAAAATAAGCAGTTAAATATATGCAGCTTTACAGAAAAAGAAAGCTTTATAAAATATTTAGAGGAAAGTTCTCAGCGTATAAATATATTACTTTTTTCTGAGGATATGTATTCTGAGGAAGTAAGAAATAAAAAAGCAGATTCAAAAATGAAGCTCACAGACGGCGGAGTCGCCGTAGATTCTGAATACAAGTCAATAAGCAAGTATCAAAAAGCTGATGATTTTATACATGAAGTACTTGTTGCATTTTCGGAAGAAACGGGAAGTACAGATGCATTTAATACAGCAGACAGTGACAATGCTAAAATTATAAGTGTATATTCGCCAGTCGGAGGATGCGGAAAAACAGTAATAGCTCTTGCGGTTTCAAAAATATTGTCTATGATGGGAAGACAAGTATTATACTTGAATTTTGAAGGGGTATCGTCGGTTGGAAATGTTCTTCACGGGATGGGGATGCATAATATGTCAGAGGTTTTGCTTGCCGCAAAAGATAAACATTCAAAGCTGGGAGTAAAAATTATTCAATGTAAGGAGGTTCATCCTGAAACCGGAATACATTTTATAAATATACAGGAATGTGCAGCTGAGTTCAGTGAAATGACACCAGCGGAATTAAAAAAGATAGCAGTTGAAGCTAAGGAAATAGGTCAGTATGATTATATTGTAATAGATATGAACAGTGCATATTGTGATGATGTATTCAGTGTTCTTGATGTAAGTTACAAAATATTAGTGCCGTATCTGCTGACAAAGTCATCTGTATATAAAATGAATGTATATGCGGATGAGCTTGAAAAGCTTGAACGGCTTGAAATAATTGAAGATAGAATGGTACTTATTGAAAATATGAGTTCGGTAAATTCCTATCATGAATTCGGAAGACTTCAGGTTCAGGCGAATATTCCGGCGGTTGCAGAGCTTGCGGATATTGATGAATTGCTTTACAATAATTTAGAATTTTTGGTAGATACAGTTTTGAGAATTATTTAAGAGTGTTAATAAATTCAAATAAAATTGTAAGAAGGGAGAGTCTATTTCGATAATGATAGAAGATTTGAGCAAATATATTGCCGATATGCGCCAGATTGTATCTGATAGGCTGGATTTAACAAGAGAATTAAGCGATGATGATATAAAGGACGTTATTAACCAGGTAATATGGGAAAAATCTCAGGAAAGTTACATAAGCCTTAGTGAAAAGAAAAAAATTATGGATGGAATATTGAATTCTATGCGAGGTCTTGATGTGATGCAGCCGCTTATTGATGATCCCAGTATAACAGAAATAATGATAAACGGACCTGATGATATATTTGTGGAACAAAGCGGACGGCTTTTTAGAAAGAATATAAGCTTTGGTTCAAATGAAAAACTTGAAAATGTAATCCAAAACATTGTATCGAAGGTAAACAGAACGGTAAATGAATCAACACCGATAGTAGATGCCCGTTTGGAAAACGGAGAAAGAGTCAATATAGTATTGCCTCCGATTGCGTTGAACGGACCTACCGTGACAATACGTAAATTCCCGGAAGATCCTATGACAGTTCAGCAGCTTATTGCGTATAAGTCAATTACGCCGGAAGTGGCAGAATTTTTAGAAAGACTGGTAAAAGCAAAGTATAATATATTTATAAGCGGAGGTACAGGCTCGGGAAAAACCACTTTCTTAAACGCTCTGTCGAATTTTATACCGCATGATGAGCGTGTTATAACGATAGAGGACTCTGCGGAGCTTCAGATAAGAGGAGTGGACAACCTTGTTAGAATGGAAACGAGAAATGCGAATATGGTTTTCTATAATGATTATTGTAGAGATAAAAGTATACTTTGAAACAATGGTATATAAAATAAAATCAAATTTTTGAGAGGAGCACAATGTTAGATCAAATAATAATTAAATTATATTATATAAAAAAAGCTTTGCGCTGAAAAAATAGAAGTTAGGCGGTGGATAAAATACAAAATTGTTAAAATGAGAAAAATAACTTTAGATTAAGAAAAGTATCATTATGTAAAGAGATAGGGAAGGAGGAATAATATGGTTGTTTTTAGGCTGAAATAACTATATTATATAAAGAAAAATGGATATTTTTTGTGTAAAGTGTGGGGACAAATTGAATAATAAAGGTATTTGTCCAAAATGTGATGGTGATTTAAACCAAAAATATAAAAGAAGTTCAAGTAATAAAATGAAGATAAAAATTATTTTTTGTATTATTACTATATTAACAATAGCCGTGGTTATATTGCGTTTTGCAGTATTTAAGCCTTCTAAAGGAAGTAAGATATCTTCTTTTAAAGAGTATGATCAGATAACTTCAGTAGAAGTAGACTATGAACTTTCGGGATGGGGAGGTACAGTTAAAATTGAAGATTTAGATGATAATAACGAAATTTCGACGACTGCAGGTTCTTTAGGACATCCAATTAATATTTCTACAAAGCGGAGAAATGTGAAAAATGCAAATATAAAATTTAAGTACAACCCTGAATCAATAACTGCTGAAGATGCAGAAAAATTAGCAGTTGCTTATTATAATGAAGAAATAGGACGAGTTGAATTATTAAAAGACTCAAAAGTAGATATTGTTAATAGCACAGTATCAGTACAAACAAATCACTTTAGTGAATATGTGGTTGTAAATTCAACAGAATGGTATAAGGAATGGGCGAAGAGTCAGCCAGCTATAAGAAATGAATTTATAAATAATTCGCACTATAATATGATTTTTGTAATTGATAAATCAGGAAGCATGTCAGGTAATGATAAAAATGGTTTGAGTAAGGAGTGTACTTATAAATTTATTGAGAAGCTTTATATTGGCGACAAGTTTTCTGTTGCTGCATTTGATGATAGTTGCACAAATATACTAAGTGATACATATGAAAATGTGGTTTCTTGGGAAGGAATTAAAAAAGAAATAAATAGTATCCAATCCGGAGGAGGAACAAATATTGAAGAGGCAATACGGTATAGTTTAGACAGTAAAGAAGAAAATGATTATGAAAATTTGATGGTATTATTATCTGATGGACAAGCAAAAGTAAATGATGATATATTACAAACGGCAAAGGAACAAAATATTAAAATAATTACTATAGGTTTGGGTTCTGATGCCGATGAAGAGTTATTAAAACATATTGCAGTATATACTGGGGGAAAGTACTTTAAAGCAACACAAGATAACATAGAGGATATTTTTGTGAAAATTCAAGAGGCATATGTGGGAGTGGGATTATCACAAGATAGTGATGGTGATGGATTACCAGATATCGTTGAAAAAAATGGCATGCGTAATCAATTTGGTGATATTATATATACTGATCCATTAAATGCTGATACTGATAATGATGGAATAAGCGATGGATTGGAAATGGGACGATTTATTGTAGATGAAAATGTTAGCGATGATGATTTAAAAAATGGAGTAGATCGTTTTGCATATTTTAAAATGTTATCCAATCCGACAGTGTATGACACTAAGAAAGAATATAGCCCATTACCTGGTATTAGAGAGGAGTATGAGATATCTGAAGATAAAACGAAGGTTACCCTTAAAATTACAATAGTTAATAAAGGTATTTTAAATTGGGATAACAATACTTTACAAGACATAAAAAATGCAAATATAAATATTGAACTGCCAGAGTGTTTGGGGAATAAAATTGACACCAATATAGGGGATATCAAGGCAGGAGAAGAAAATGTTTTTACTCAGGTATTTAATTATGATTTAGCGAAATGCGACTGTGAAAAACATAAGCTTAATATAAAAATTTCGGCAGATAATATTAATATAATTAACAGTGAACTTATGGTGAAAGGATTAAAATGGTATGAAAATTTAACAGAAGAAGAATATTTATCTGAAGATATAAAATTGGTTAATTCTGTAAAAGGTTATTGTGATGAATTTGATGAAAAAAAATTAAGAAAGGTGATGAATGATAGCAGTTTAACGTTTGAAGAAAAGAAAGAGTATATAGATAATTTGAAAAATACTTTAAGTAAACGGTATGCAATGAATAATTTATGTAATAATGATTTGTATGTAGCAAGCATCTTCAAGGAAACATTTGAGGCAAACTTTTTTGAACAAGGAGTAATAAATACCTCGAAGTTGTTTTTGGGAGATGGAATTTTAACTACTGTAGTTACGAATCCTGACAAGGCACGTTTTAAAAAAATGCTTATTAGCTATATTAATGAATATAATAAAAAACAAAAAGAAGATAATGAAGTTGATATAATTATGAGAGACAGTGAAAATGTAATATCTGCTGTTGATGGTATTTTAGGAGAAATTAAAGATAATAGTGCTGTGTTAAATGAAAATGCAATGAAAGCTTATGATAATATAAAAAACGCTGTTGAATATTTAGAACGTCCTGAAAAAAGTTTTGATCGTATTATTGATAATATAGAAAAAATGGTGAAAAATGTAGAGGAACTAGAAGAAAGTGGGGTTATTGTAAAAGATCCTTTTAAGTTAGGAGTTTCTGCACTTAATGATGTTCAAGAACGAGCTATAAAAATAAATAATTTGTCGTCAAAGGTTAGTCAAGTGTCGGATGGTGTAACGTTAACAATGGATGCATTGGATGCATACGAATATTATGTAGAATTAGATGCAGCAATGAAATCAAATGAATCAGTTGATGATTTCTTAGCATTAATTGAGCAAAAAACGAATATGAAGGATTTATCCGAAGCAGCAGCTGAACTTAGAGAAATATTAAAATCAGAATCTAAATTAAAAGAAGAGGGAGCTCTTAAATTATGTGCAAACCTTTTTGATTCAATAACAGAGAAGGGAGTAGATTGTGCTTTAGAAGAATTAGGAAGTAGTTTAGCGAGCGGAAGTACAGGTGCTGCGGTGGCTGAGGTTTTTGGTTCTGTATCTATGGGAATAACAATATCAAAGTTGATTGTAGATATAGGATTTGGATTTAGTGATATATTGGATGGCGCAGAATATTCGGTTGCATCTGCAGAAATTGCAAATATTTTATCAGAAAAGGTTAAAGAATGCAAAACTGATTTTTTAACTAAATATATTATTTCAAAAGATGAAGCTATTCAAGCAGCGAAGAATTATAAATATTATTATGAGTATTTGAGAACTATGCGAAAATTTGGCGAGGAAAAGTATTTAGAAATGCGTAATTTCAAAGGTGGAATTGAGGCTATAAATCAATGGATGAATAATAAAACTGATTTTGAAGAATATTATAAATTCTGTTCAGGAACGATCAGTTATCTCGATAGTTGCAGTTTTCAATAATAGGATTAAGTATTGTAGTGTAAAGTGAGTTGTGAAAAATGTGAGAAATTTTATTATATCTCAACATAATTGTCGAGTCTGAAATAAACGGGATTTCAGCACAGACTTGACTATTGTTTCGGAGTTATTATTGAGGATAATTACGAAGGAAATAAAGGAGAGATAATTGGAATTTTATACAATAATGTGTAAAAGACGTGTATAAACTTTGGAGCTCACGATAGAGTTTACAAAAACATTTTACACTACCCTAACTATATAAGGAGGAAATATAATGAATAATTTTTGCGTACATTGTGGAAATAAACTGAGTGGAGAGAAGTATTGTCCGTCATGTGGTGCTTCGGTAAATGAAACATCACATGATGAACATACAAATAATATTAAGAAACAGACAAATGCAAGAAAATCATCACGTAATAGTTTATTTGTAATTGTAATGATAATAATAAATATAATAAGTATAATAATATTTTTAAAATTAGGGAGATATGTATATTCGACATATTATAATTCAAATAAAAATAATACATCAATCACAGATAGTGTAGATAAGACAAATAAATCTGTTTCTAAAAGTAAATCAGTGACTATAACAGGACAATGGAAGGATTTAAATAATAGGAATGGAATATATGAATTAGAATTCTTTAGTGATGGAACTTATAAGTCAAATCAGTCAAATTATGCCGGTACGTATTCAGCAGATGGTAATAGATTAAGACTTGATGGAATTCTAATGGAAGATTTAGTTTATACATATGAATTAACGAATGATACTTTAACGTTGTATGATGAAGATGGAGATCCGAGGGAATATACTAAATTATCGGAACATGATAGTTCAAAAGCACCTAAACCGTCAAAAATATTAGGTAGATGGAAGGATTTAAATGATAGGAATGGAATAGATGAATTAGAATTTTTTAAAGATGGGACTTATAAGTCGGATATATCAAACTATGCTGGTACGTATTCAATAGATGGTAATAGATTAAGACTTGATGGAATTCTAATGGAAGATTTGATTTATACGTTCCAAATAGATGGTGATACATTAACGCTATATGATGATAAGGATAAAGGACGTAAATATACCAAGGTCAACTAAAGGTGAAATTGGTTATATGATACAATCATGGTATAATACATTATTATTGTCAAGCATTTTCTTTACTTGACAATAATAATTGTAATTTAGCGAAAATAAAAATAGAGAAAAAGCTTGGAATATAGTGTTTGTATTTTTTTGCGACTAATAATTATTATATGGAGAAGATAGAAAATGAATAAATACTGTACAGTATGTGGAACGAAAATAAAAAAAAATTTGGGTAATTGTCCGGTATGTGGATCAGATATAAAAATTCAGAGTATCAATATTGAAATAAACAGACAGGAAAGAAAAATATATAGAATTATTAAAAACAGACTCGTACAAATATCAATAGTTTGTTTTGGAATACTGTTTATTTTTCTATCAAGTAATATGGGGAGATTAACATTGGCTAGAATTAATGTAAAATTTGAAAATTATACAAATGCAATGAATGTTATAAAAAAAGTAAAATCTCCTAAATATAAAATGTATTATAATTATTGTGCTTTAATGGATAGTGTTAAAAATTTGACAAAATGCAATCCTGATGATTATGAAAATGCTATTACAAATATAGGGGAAAAATTGTCGGCAGATTACGATAGTGATATTTTAAGTAAAAAAGAAAAAGAAAATGTAAAAAATATAGAATTTGCAATGGAATATCCTGATTCCAATCCAATAAATGACATAACAGATAATATTAATTATATTAGTCAATTTGGAGAGATAATAAAAAAATTTAAAAATGGAGAGGGATTTAGTACTGATCATATATATAAAGAAGTTATAAAATATAAAGAAGGGTTAGATAAAGCCAACAATGAATATAAAAATAAATTTTCAGAGGGAATACCATATTTTGATTTGATAGAAAGCGAAATGAATCATGTTTTATCAAAAATGCAGGAAAAAGAAGGGAAAAACTTATACTTTTCAGTATATAATACTAAATATAGAGATATCTATACAGAAGAAAATAAGAAAATTATAATTTATAATTATACCAATATGGTTTACTATGAAACAGCTGCTGAGATATGTAGTGTAGTAGGAATTGAGATAAATAAATTAAAAAAACCAGAAGAAAAAAAGATTATTGAAAGCAATGCTACAAAAGAAAAGGAATATACAGGTGAAATAAATGAGACTTACCATAATCAAAGAGGAGTTTATGACGAATTTTCTCAAATACCTGATTTTGGGAATTATCTTAATAGAGATGTATATTATAATGAGACATTTGATTATTTTTATAAATATGTAGATGAAGATGATATTGATAGTGTAAAAAACGAATATTTTGATGCATTAACAATAGATTATGATTTTAAAAAAGAAAGTGAGGAAGACACTAATAGTGCGATTATATATCAATTTAAAAATAAAAAATACAGCATTAGATTTATAGATGACTATGCACTTGATCATATAGAAATACATATAAAAAATAAAAGATAAAAGAAGAGAAATTACAATATATTATAATTAAGTATGTAGGTATGTTTAATTACAAAATTGTTACTGAGGATTAAACTATATAAATCAGAAAGATATAAAAATATATTAATATACTGAAAATGGAGGTGAGAAAGTATATTTATAGTATTGTTATTTTGAATAATAAGATAATAATATCTATTTGGACAAAATTAAAAGAAGGGATGTGGATTCAATGAAGCTATTATATTTACAAAGTTAGAATAAATTACTATTTTAAATAAAGAAATAAAATTGCTGAATTAATAATTTACAAATATATAAATTACAGTAAGATATTACGATTTACGAAAATTGTATTTATTGCGGCAATTATTTTAAATTAAAAACGGTATTAAAAATAATTAAATTACTGTTTTTAATATGTTTGAACTTGGTGTTAAATGTAATTTGTACATTAACATAATAAGCTTATGCTAGAAAAATACAAACAAGAATGTCTATATGACAGAAGGAGGACAAAATGGCTAGATTTTTTGATAAGGTTGTTTTAGGATTGAACAAGGGTGTTAATACAATCAGTGAAGGTTCAAAGATTATTGTTGAAAAGGCAAATTTGAACGCATGTATAAGAGAAGCAGAAAAAGAAAAAAATGATTTGCTTCAAAATATGGGAGCACTGGTTTATAACTTACAAGTTAGCGGTGAGATTAGGATTAAACAATGTGAAGAAATCTGTAATGAGATTCCAGAGATAGAGAAAAAGATTGAAGCAATGCAGCAAAAACTACAATCTCTTGAAATGCCGAAGTATCAGAGTATGCAGTATGTGCAAGAATTGGAACAATCAGAAAATGTTTCAAATGGAATAAACTGCAAGTGTGGGTTTGTAAATAAGGAAGGAGCAAGATTTTGTGCTAAATGCGGATTGGAATTATTATCGGAAGAATCCTTAAAGGAACAGGAGCAAGCTGATATAATAGAGTGATTTTTTGGTGCTGGATATTTTTTTGTAAAAATTATATTCTGTCTATAACTATAATAAAGATAAGGAGTAAATATGTATTGTAGCAATTGTAAAAAAGAAGTAGCAGATAACACAGGATTTTGCATATATTGTGGAAATAAGCTTATTACAAAAAATAAAAACCATTTTTTACCTAAAATTTTTGGAATAATTATAGCTATTCTTATTTTGAGCTTTGGTATAATTTTCACAATAAATAATAATAGTACCTCAAATTATGACAAAAATGATGAGTATCTAGATGATGTAGTGGGGACATTTAAAATAAAAACAAGCGAATATAGCTGGGATGATACAAAAACAATAAATAACAACTTATCAGCACTATTTAAATTTTCCGATGATAAGTATATATATTATAGTACAAATGATCATTTGTATCAATCAAAAATAAATGAAAATAAGTTCAAATGCATTAATGGCTCTGCATTATATAAAGAAAATATTAATGTTATAGAAAATCTAATTTATTTTAGTGATAATAATGGTATATATGAATACAATCCTAAAAAAAGGACAAAAAAGATATTGTCGGATGACAATCCGGATTTTATGAGGGTGTATAAAGGATATATATATTATACAATGAAAATGAATGGGGAAAAGGACAGTATATATCGAATGAAAATTGATGGAAGTGAAAAAAGCTGTTTAAAAGAAGGAGCTATTCACAATATGTCAAAATTGACCATATATGAAGATAATATATTTTATGCAAATTATAAAAAGGGATATATTAATAAAATGAGTTTAGATGGTCAACAATCAGAAATTTTTCTTGAAGAAGAAGTAAGTCATTTACACCCTATTTATATTGATAATGGATATATGTATTATGAAAAAGTTGTAGGTCATTTTGCCTTAGCAAGTTCAAAGTGTAGAATATACCGTATTAAATTAGATGGAACGGACAGGCAGCAGATAACAACGATTCAATCGGATTCTTATATTGTATATAATGGGAAAATATACTATGAAGGATATAAAAATTGGGATACTGATTCAAAAGTATCATTATGTAGTATTAATGTTGATGGCAGCAATAATAAGATAATTGATGATATGAAATATAACCAATATAGTAATTTCTTTGTTGCAGGTAACTATTTGCAATATGATACTACTACAGAGGTTCTTTCAGGAAGTACAATAAATTTTTTAAGTACAGAATATTGTTTGAATATGGAAGACGATAGTAGTGTTGTATTGGACTTTAAGAATGAATAAGAATTTAACAATAAAAGAAAGAAGGAATAAATTATGTATTGTAACAAATGTGGGAAAAAGAACGCAGATAATATAAATTTTTGTGTCCATTGTGGAGCAAAGATGGATGTGGAAAATCAATCTGTTATGCAAAAGAAAGTTATTATGAAATGTATAGAATGTGGAAAAACTTTTGAAAATGGAACGAAGTTTTGTACAGATTGTGGAGGTGATACAATTCCAGTTGAACAGCCAAAAAAAATTAATGATAATATCCAATTACAAGTATCATCTGCTATTCATGGTTTAGGCAGTAATGGAATAAAGATTATAGAGCTAATTCCTACAATTCTTTTTGGAATACTAGGACTGATTTACTTAATAACTGCTATAAAAGAGTTCGAGGGTAATTATTATGTCTTTAATTTGGTAGATGATAATTATAAAATATTAGGTATTATGTTGCATTGGATTATTTGTGCTGTGGTTGTAGGAGGATGTATATATAGTATATTCAAAGCTTTTACATCAATTAATAAAAGTAATGATATCGATAAGACATCAATAAAATTGCTTGTTGTTACAGTTATACTATGGATTGGCAAAATAGTTTGGAATGAATTCGAATTCAGTAGCATTTCGATTGTTTTGTATAGAATATTTAATACATATGGAAATCTTACTTCAATATCATTTCTACTGTTAATAATATGTTTTGTTTTTGGGCGTGTAAGTAAAAAAATGAGACATAATTGGGATGTATAAAAATATCTTATATATTTAAATGTTGTTGATGAATATATATAATATTAAATTAATCCAGTAAAATATTTTTGCGAAGATTTATATATAATAAGTTTAATTTGTAAATCTATATTAGGGGGTAAAAACAAGTTTTTGCTCCCTAATATAGTAGTGTAACAAAATAGTTCCTCGTTCCTTGAAACTTATTTTGTCTTAAGAAATCTGACGTACATATTGCCGAATTTTAAAATGATGGTGTTTCACCTTAAATTTTCTTTTTTGCTCCGCTGCAATAAGTATCTAAAATATAATTTTCAATACTTTTTTCAAACTTTTTTTATTAATTAAAATTTCATTATTATTACGTTTAAATTTTGTATTAAGTACGGAATTATATTTTGTGACAACCATTTTTTAATTTGCTGAATCCACAGCATTTCATGTCATTATAACGGCATTTCATGCAAAAAATATTGATTTATTTTATTTATTATGTTAAAATACTTGTAAAAAGTGAGGATTTATGGTATCATTGTATAAAAGAGGTGATTCCATGAATATAGTAATCTGTGAAGATGACAGTTTATTTAGGCAGAAAATAGAAAAAATGACGGCAAATTACGCTGCAAGGGAAAATTCAAATTCGGTTTGTGTACTTTCTACCGAAAGTGCTGAAAAGGTGATTGAATATGTTAAATCTAATTCTGAGCTGACGATATATTTCCTTGATATCCAGCTGAAAGGCAGTCTTACAGGCTTTGATATTGCGTCAGAGATACGGAAAAGAGATTGGCACAGCTCAATTGTTTTTATTACAAGCTATAAGGAAAAAATTATGCTTACATATGAGTATAAGCTTGAACTTTTGGACTACATAATAAAGACCGAACCGGAAAAGCTCGAACCGAAAGTTTTTGAGTGTCTGCGTATAGCCGAAAGACGCCAAAGCGAAGGCTATGACGGTGCTTTAACGGTTTTATCCAAAAGATTTAATACAACAATTCCTTTTAAGGATATTTACATGATTGAGGCACTTAAAGGTACGCACAAGCTTTTAATTCATTATGCCGGAGGGCTTTTTGAATTTTATTCCTCTGTTATAGAGGTGATGGAAAAGCTTGATGACAGATTTCTTAAATGCCACAAGGCTGTTATTGTAAATACGGACCACATAAGGACGATAGATAAAAAAGAGCATGTTATCTATCTTGACAACGGGTGCAGCTGTGAGTATGCACCTAAGAGCAAGGAGTGTAAGGCTTATGGCATTTGAGGCTGTTATCTCACCGGCAGTTTCGGCATTATGTGCCGGTTGTATTTGCTGTGCAATGACTGCCGAAAGACTTAGGGGAAATAGGTTTTTGATGATTGTACTGCCGATTATTGCGGCAGCTGCAGGGATTTGGTATTCTCCGCTGTCTTATGCTGCGGCTGCGGTAGTGCTTGCGGCAATACTGTGTGTATCGGGAGCAAGGCTTTCCGAAGCGGTTACGGCCGCTTTTTCCGCTGCCGCATCGTCATTTTTGATTTTGCTTTTTGTGAATGCAATGGTTGCACAACGTTATCTTGTAAACAGAATTCTCCAATGCAATGGTTGCACCTACATTGGAAGCATATTCGTATACGCTTAGAAATGATTTTTACTATTCGGGTATTCATTCCGGAATAGTTCTTGCTGTGGGAGCGGTGCTTATTGTGCTTATGCTTGCTTTAAGCCGTTGGATGCATTCAAAAAATGGAATGGCGGATATGGTTCCACTGTGTATTATGTCGCTCTCTCTTGCGGCGGCAGCGGTTATGATTTTGCATATGCTGTTTGGAAGATTGGTTGAATACAATGCGAAGTATTTTAAGCTGCCGCTGTCCTATTCGATTCTTACCGGTGCGATTGCATTACTGTGCTGCATATTTGCTTGTGTATTTATTCGTATTCTGAGTAAAAGGCTGATACTTGCGGACAGGCTTGCTAAGGCAAAGGAATTTTATTTTATCCTTGCGGCAATTATTCTTATGATAATCTTCTATTGCTGCGAGAATATAATTCTTAACAACTACACAAGCTTTGATGAACCGGAATACAAATATATAACGACAATGCTTATCGTTTTGATGATTGTAACAATCATTACGGCATTTACGGCGGTTTGCTCTTACATATTAAGAACAAGGGCAAAGCAGTCAAAAATTGAACATGAGATAGAGATAACGGCAATGTACAGGAATGAAATCAAGGATATGCAGCAAAGTATATTTGATTTTAAACATGATTATATGAAACTGTATTCTTCAATGAGTTCGTATATTATAAACGGTGAATATGATAAGTTGACCGAGTTTTTCAATAAGAATATAGCACCTCTGAAAGACGAGATGTTCAGCATGGATGAAGAATCAGCGGCAATACGTTTTTTGGAGGATAAAGCAGTTCAGGGACTGATATATTCTTATATCATAAAGGCAAAAAAAGCAAATGTATCACTGTTTATTGATATTCGTGAAAATATACCTGCACTTGATGTTTCGGTTATGGACCTAAACAGGATATTAGGAATATTTTTAGATAATGCAATTGAACAGGCACAGAAAAAGGATAAACGTGTAGAATTTGCCGCTCTGAGCGAGGAGGACGGCGTTGTATTTATAATATCCAATACTGCAGATAGCGTAGATATTGAAAAAATGTTTCGCAAAGGTGAGTCTACAAAGGGAGAGGGACGAGGCAGAGGACTCTCAATTGCAAGGAGACTCTGTGCTTCTCATGATGAAATGAGTATGAATACATATGCAAAAAACGGTTCGTTTGTATGTGAGCTATATATTAACAAATCGGTTTAAACAGGGCATATATAAGGAAGAAGGGAAAACACTATGAAAAAATTATCGGTTTTGATTGCGGTGATTACAGCTGCGGGATTGGCTTTGCCGCTTGAGGGCTGTAAGGATAACAGGCTTGTGCTTTCTACGGACAGTGATGAAATAATTTTTGACGGCATACCGATGCAAGGATATACAATTAACGGAACAAGAGTGATTTCGGTAGAAAACCTTGCGAATTACGGTTTTGAAATTCGTAACGGTGAAAAGGTTATAAATGCGGTAGGAGCAGAAAATATAGAGAATATGCCCGATACATCGGGAATTACTCATACAATTACGGAAATAGGGAAAGCTAAACCGTCAAAGAAGAAAATAAAAATCAATTCCGTGGGAATAGACGGTTACGAGGCGGAAAATCAGCATTATATTTCACTTGACAAGCTGTGTTCTTTCAGAACGGAATATAATTCGCAGTGGGGTTATTCAGACTATAACTTCAGAATGAGAAATGAAAACGGAAGGATAATAACAGATGTTTTCAGAATTAAAATAACAGATCAGACAGCACAGTGGAACAGGCTTAATGAAATGGTATCTTATCCCGAATACGAACTTTACACCGAGGATTATTCAAGACAGAGTACACCGTATTTCGGGGCAAGGCTTGAACCCGCAGCGGGAATTTATGCCGGTGTGAACGGTGATGACGTGTTTGAAAGTGACTGTTTAGGTTCATCGCTTAATTATATAGAATTTAGTGACTACCAAAAGGATATATTGAGACCAAACAAAGACTATGTAAAGGCACATAGCTGTATAATTACCGCAGCGTGGAATATAGATGACCTTGCAGATGTATTTGACAGAGAGGAATATATAAGAGAAACTCTCAACAATCTTTCAAAGTATCATAAGCCCGTAATTATAAGAATAGGTGCGGAAATGAATGTATCGGAACTGGGAGATGCACCGGCGGCTTATGTAAATGCATTCAGAATGATTTCATCAATTGTACATGAGTATCCCGATTTTGCCGTTATGTGGTCGCCGAATGATATGTGTGCATTGAACAAGCCGTTTGAATACTATTGGCCGGGAGATGAATATGTTGACTGGGTCGGAGTATCGGCATTTATGAAAAAGCATTTTGGAGGTGATACCACCGTTCCGCGTGACGGAAATGTTTACTTCATGACCGGAGATTTTGCCTATACTACGAATACACTTAAGAATGTAACGGAATTTATGGAAAGAAACAATATACATAAGCCGCTTGCAGTAAGTGAGGGCGGAAGCGTTACCAAACTTAATTACGCAAACGGCGGCGAGATTGAGGAGTGGTCGAAAACAAGGCTTGGATATATGTATTGGTATGCACCGATGCGTTTTCCGCAGCTTAAGCTTATAAATTACTTTAATCACAGAATGGAAGATGAGGATCAGTTTTTTGATTTGGCGGATAAGCCGGAATTTGTTTCACTGATAAATGAAGCACTTTCGAACGGGCAGTTTAAGCGTACAGCAAATGATACACCGACGTTTACATTTGCGGAGGCGGCAGGAAGAGAATATAATCAAACATCAATTCCGTTGTATACATATGCTTATTTGCCGGAGGAGACAATTCAGAAGGTGGAATATCTTCTTGACGGCGAATTACTTTACGAAAGTACGAAGATACCATATAAATATACAGCAGCAACGGAATATCTGCCGGAGGGTGTACATGAGCTTTCGGTAAAAATTACTGGCAGCAGCAGCGTAAAGGAAATGAAATTCAGCTTGACAAGGCAGGGCAGAAATGTTACAATAGATAAGAAATAAGTAAATTAACCATATGCACTATGATTTATATATTTGCGGCATTGCGGCGGATAAATAAAATTTATTACGAAAGGGGATAATTTGTATTAAGAAACGAAAATCAGCGATTTCATATATGAACATACTGTTCTGTATGGGAGTTATAATGATTCATGTGCTGTCGGATGCTGTAAATAATATGCGGCATGACAGTTTTATATACAATGTGATATATGTAGTATGGCGTATGCTTTCTGCGGCTGTTCCGGGATTTATTTTTCTAAGCGGTCTGAAGCTTTCGCTTAAACCTATAACGGATTATAAAAAATTCTATTTAAGAAGAGTAACCTCAGTGTTAATTCCATATCTTATATGGATGCCGATATACTATTACTTTTCATGGAAATTGAACTATTATACTGAAATCGGAGTAAAAGATTTTTTTATAAAGCTTGCAGACGGAACATCAACGGCACATTTTTACTTTATAATAGTAATACTTCAGTTCTACATCATGATGCCGCTGTGGCAGCTGATAACGAAAAAACTGCCGCCGGTTCAGGTTATAATTGCCTGTGCGTTGATAACCTTTTGGTCGCAGGCATGGCTGCCGGTATTTGCGGAAAATAACGGCTGGAATATGGTTTTAACAAACGACCGGTTATTTACAAATTATCTGCTCGCATGGGCGTGCGGCTGCTACTGCGGTGCGTATTATAAAAAAGCGGCTAAAAATATTAAGCGTTTCAGAGTGCTGTTCTATGCTGCATTTGTGATTATGACAATTATTGACCAAATGTTTGTACATTATGTAAACCGCACAGGGGAGATATATTTGCAGCTTTACTATGTAAATTCCATATATGTTATGTCAGCAATATTTGCTTTGATGGCATTTATGCTGCGGTTTGAAAAAAAGCATATCATGGGTAAATTTACAGCGTTGCTCGACAGGTCAAGCTACTATATTTATCTTGTACATTTGCTTGTTTTGATGTTTGCGAGAGAATTTATGGATAGGTATTTCCCAAGTGCCGGAGTTTTGAATAGAACAGCGGTATATTTTGTTTCGGTATACGTGGTATCTGTTGCGGTATCGGCGGCATATACGGAGATTAAGGGAAAGATAAAGGGACGGAAAAAAATATAGGATTAGCAATAGAGGCTGTTGTAAAACTCAAAGAGTTTTGTGACAGCCTTTAATATTGTATCATTTATCTAAAATATATTTTTTTATCGTTAAGGATAGTGTATTTATCGGATTTTTATGAAAAGGTAATTTTCAACACACTTTTAATTTTTTATATATTAATTTATTCATGTGTATTCAATAAAAATGAATAATATGCACGTGGAATTCGATTGTTTTATGGACAAAAACGGAATTTTTGTTTGCAAAATGATTTCAAGAGTTTTAAGCAAATATTAAATAAATGGTATTAAAAGTAAAATTTGTGTTACTTTTGCTCTATATGCGTTATTTCTGCCCAGACGTTGATTTTTTATTAATAATATGTTATAATTAGGCGAAAAACAAATATTTATAAAATTATGCATAATTAGTGAATATAATATGCGTGATTTATACGGCTTCGGGTTGCGGCTGTATATGGGGTGTATTGTTTTTTTGAATTTATTGTAAGGGAGATGATATTTTTTTGCAGTTTGGTAAAATATAAAACGAATATTTGAAGAAAGGACGATGAAAATGGAGAAAAGAAAAAATCGGATTGTAAGCAGATTGATTGCGGCAATACTTAGTGCAGGTATGCTGTGTACGTCTGTGCCGGTGAGCTTTGCCGAAACGGATTTGGCGGCGGACACTGTCGGAATAGAAGAAAATGATGGGTTTGTTGCGGAAGATACGGAAGAGGAAATCGAATTGCCGAATGATGAAGATGCAGTAAATGGTGGTGATTTTGCAGACTTCGATGAAGGCGGCATAAATGAGGATGAGGAAGAACCGATTACGGAAGAAGAGGAAAATCCTGAAATGGATGTTCCGGCTATCGGAGATGCTGCGTCTGAAGATATAGGTGAAGAAATAGAGGAAAACGGGGGCATATTACAAGAGGATGAAGAAGACCAGGAAACACTTGTGGATACGGGTTACTGTGGAAACGGAGAAACTGTAGTTTGGGAATGGTATGACTCCGGATTGCTGAAAATTTCCGGAAACGGTGAGATGAACAATTATTCCGGTGGTAGTCAGCCTTGGTATAAATATAAAGATAGTATAAAAAAGGTTGTTATTGGATATGGTGTAACAAGTATAGGAAGTTATGCATTTTATAAATGCAGTAATTTGAGCAGCATAGAAATACCGGAAAGCGTAACGAAGATAAAGTATGAAGCATTTTGGTATTGCACAGGTTTAGCTGATATAAGATTACCTAAAAGTATAACGGATATAGAAAATTATGCATTTGAGACGTGCAATAATTTAAAAAGTGTGTATATAGAAGACCTTGCATCATATTTAAATATAAATTTTGGAAATCATAACTCAAGTCCATGTTATTCCGGAGGAGGAAATTTATATTTAAATGATGAACTGTTAGAAGAATTAGAGATACTGGAGGGAGTAACAAGCATAAAGCAGTATGTGTTTTGTGGATGCAAAAGTATAAAAAGCGTGAAACTGCCTGAAAGTATAACGAGCATAGGAAGCAGTGCATTTAATGGATGCAGAAACTTAAAAAGCGTATATATAGAAGATCTTGCATCATATTTAAATATAAGTTTTGGAAGTTCGGATGCAAATCCATGTTATTATGCAGGAGGAAGTTTGTATTTAAAAGGTGAACTGTTAGAAGAAGCAGAGATACCGGAGGGAGTAACAAGCATAAAGCCGTATGCATTTTATAACTGTAAAAGTATAAAAAGCGTGAAACTGCCTGAAAGTATAACCAGCATAGGGTATAGTGCATTTAATGGATGCAGCAGTCTAAGCGATGTAAATATTCCGGAGAGTGTAACCAGCATAGGAAGTTATGCATTTAATGGATGCAGCAGTTTAAGCAGTGTAAATATTCCGGAGGGAGTAACAAGCATAGAAAGTTATGCATTTAATGGATGCAGCAGTCTAAACAGCATAGATATACCAAGCAGTGTAACGAGCATAGGAAGAGATGCATTTTATGGATGCAGAAAATTGAACAGTATAAATATTCCGGACGGTATAACGAGCATAGAAAGCTATGCATTTTATGGATGCAGCAATTTAAAAAGCGTATATATAGAAGACCTTGTATCATATTTAAATATAAGTTTTGGAAATGAGTATGCAAATCCATGTTATTATGCGGGAGGAAGCCTATATTTAAATGATAAACTGTTAGAAGAATTAGAGATACCGGAGGGAGTAACGAGCGTAAAGCATTATGCATTTTATAACTGTAAAAATATAAAAAGTGTAAAACTGCCTGAAAGTATAACGAGCATAGGAGGAAGTGCATTTAGTGGATGCAGCAGTCTAAACAGCATAAATATTCCAGAGAGAGTAACAAGCATAGGACATTATGCATTTTATGGATGCAGCAGTTTAAGCGATGCAAATATTCCAGAGAGAGTAACAAGCATAGGATATTATGCATTTTATGGATGCAGCAGTTTAAGCGATGTAAATATTCCGGAGAGAGTAACAAGCATAGGACATTATGCATTTTATGGATGCAAAAGTATGACAAGTATTCAGCTGCCAAGCAGTGTAACAAGTATAGGAAGTTATGCGTTTGCTCAATGTACAAATTTAACGGACGTAACAATTCCGGAAAAATGTACAATTAATTCGAATGCTTTTAATGGCTGTAATAAATTAAACTTAAAGATGAGTTCTGATGCCCTATATAAAAATGAAATGGAATATAACGGTCATACATATGCATTGTTATATAATAATATCGGACTTTCGTGGGACGCACTTGAAAGATATTGTGAAGACATGGGCGGACATCTTGCAGCTATTACATCAGAAGAAGAGAATACGGCTGTTTTCAACTTTTTGTCTCAAAACGGAGTAAGCGAGGCTTATTTTGGCGGTACGGACGAGGAAGAGGAAGGAAACTGGAAATGGGTAACCGGTGAAGAATGGGATTATACAAATTGGCAAAGCGGAGAACCAAATAATCAAAGTAGAGATTATGCATACTATGTATCAAATTCGGATAAATGGAATGACGGTTATGGAACAGGAACATACTATGCTGTATGCGAATGGGAATATACAGATACAGATTATAATCTCGTTGGAACAATAGAATATAACGAACATACATATTCGATTTACGACTGCAGAAGTGACTGGGCAAGGGCAAATAATATTTGTACAAGAATGAACGGTCATTTGGTTACAATTACTTCCGAAGATGAACAGAAGGCAGTAGAACAGCTTTTGGATAAGGGTAGCAAGAACAACTACTGGCTCGGCGGTCTTAAAGATGAGTCCGGAGTGTGGAGCTGGGTAACCGGTGAAGAAATGACATATACGCATTGGGCGTATGGACAGCCGAACAATTACAACAACAATGAGAACAGGCTTTCTGTTTATAACAGAGACAATCCTAATGACAGCAGACAAAAAAGACTTTACTGGAATGATGTAAAATATGATGCTACGGTTAATAGTGAAAGCTTTTTCGGAGCCAAGAATTTTGGATTTATTTGTGAGTGGGACGGAACAACCGTACCTGTTACACCGGTAACAATAAAGATTAGCAGTATCGGTGCAAATGCCGTAAGAATAGACTGGGCAAAAATTACCGGTGAAAATGATATAGCAGAATATAATGTATATCGCAATAATGAAAAAGTAGGTACAACATCGGAGTGCGGCTATACCGATTTGGGACTTGAAGAGGGTACAAGCTATACATATACCGTTGAAGCGGTCGATAAATCGGGAAATGTTTCACCGAAGAGCAATGCTGTAACCGCAGTGCCGAAAGCATCTGTGATTACATCGGTAAATCCTGCCGACGGAAGTGAAATAGGCGGCAGCAGCACTGTAATTAAGGTAATGTATTCAAACAACAATAACCTTAACCGAAGCGGAATGAGCCTTTTGGCATTCTATTCAAAAGACGGACAGAATTGGACGCAGATTAATTCTGTTTCGGAAGCTTATAAAAACAGCAGTACTGAAAATTACTTTAATGTAGATTTTGATATGAGCGGTATAGGAGAAGGACAGTATAAACTGAAATTCATACTTACGGATATATCAAATAAAAGTGATGAGGTTGAAGTAACATATAATATTGATGCGCAGGCTCCCGGCAAGATAAAAGACGTAGTTGCTGTATCGGAGCAGAAAAAGATTATACTAAGCTGGAAAACGGGAACAGAAGCAGATGTTTCGGGATATAATGTTTACCGCTCATTGAGTGAGTATGAAAATTATAAATTGATTGCATCCGTTTCCGGAAGAGATAACACAACATATACAGATACAAATGTAGTTTTGGGAACAAAATATTATTATAAAATATCTGCATATGATAAGTATAATCAGGAGGGAGAAATGTCATCTGTTGCATTTGCTGTTCCTCAGAATGATATAACACCGCCTAATGTATTGACAATAACTCCGAAGAAGAATACTGCCTTATCAAAGACTGCAAGAATATCGGTAACGGCATCAGATAATAATGCGGTTAAGGGAATAAAGCTTCAGTATTCCGCTGACGGAAAAGACTGGACTGATTATCAGGATAAGCTCACATCTCAGAATGCAGGATTTGACTTTGATACAACAAAGTTTAGTGACGGTGTGATATATATAAGAGCAATAGCATATGACTATGCCGGAAATCAGAGTAATGGAAACCCTGTATATACATATGTGGTTGACAATACAGGACCGGCTAAGGTAGAAAATGTTCAGCTTGCGGCAGTATCTGCAAGTACAGCAACACTTTCCTGGGGTGAACCCAAGGATGAAGACTTTGCATATTTCTTAGTAGAACAACTGAATGCCGCCGGAAACTATGTTCAGGTTGGAAAAACCGATAAAACTCTCGGAATAAATATATATAACCTTACACCCGGAACAAGTTATACATATATAGTTACGGCATATGATGTATGCGGAAATAGAGGAGTATCGTCAGATCCTATTGTTGTTAAAACACCTGATGATGAAACCGCACCGGTCATTACAGCAATACGTCCTAAGCCCGCAAGATTTTCAAGTTATATTGATATGACAGTAAATGCGGAGGACAATGCCGCTGTTAAGAGTGTCAGATTTGAAACATCAACAGATAAAGTAACATGGGTTACCGAAGGAACGGTAAATTCAGATTCTCCGAAAAACTCGGAGTCATTCAAGTATAGAATTGACCTGGCAAACAAAAAAGAAGGAAGCCTTTTCGTTCGTCCCGTTGCAGTAGATACATCGGGAAATGAAAGTGATAAGAGTGAGTCTGCTCCGTTCAGCGAGTATATTGTAGACAAAACCGCTCCGGCAGCACCGCAGAATGTAGAGGCTGTTCCGCACGACGGATATATGGAAATAAAGTGGGTTCAGGGCAGTGAAGACGATTTGAACCTATACAGCGTTTACCGTTCCGAAGAGGAAAACGGAGAGTATGAATGTATTAAATCCGGACTTGCGGCAATAAATTGTAATGACGCTTCAGCAGAGGCAGGAAAAACATATTATTACAAAGTATGCGTAAATGATACTGCCGGTAATGTAAGTGAATTTAGTAAGATTGTTTCCGGTACTATTCTTGAGGATAAAACTAAGCCGATAGTACACAGTATCAGTCCTGCAAGCGGAACTATTAACAAATCAAAGCCTATCGGTGTTCTTGCATCCGATAATAATATTTTAAAGAGGGTTATTCTTGAATACAGTACGGATAACAGCAATTACAGTGTATTCGGCGAGACTAATGCAAACGGTGCGACAGACGGAATATTTGAGTTTAAGCTGGGAGATATTCCGGACGGAAGATATTATTTCCGTGCATATGCCGAGGATAATAACAGAAATATAAGTGATTATTCGGCTGTGACAGAATATGTAATAGATACAGCTGCACCTGTAGTCAGTGATATTAACCTTGAATTGCAGTCGGGAAGTATTAATATTAAGTGGACAAGTGAAAATGAAAGTGATTTATCAGGATTTTATATTTATAAAAAGGTAAATGATGAAGACTTCAAAAAGTTGGGTTCGGTTTCCGACAAGGATATAACCGAATATGAGTTTTCCGATAAGGATATTAATAAGCTTAGCAGATATACATATAAAATAGAGGCAGTTGACTATCAGGGAAACAAGGCTGAATATGTATCGAAGGAAATTTATATAACCGGAGATGACGCAAGGTTTGATGACACGGAAGCACCGACAGCTGTAATTTCGGCACCTTCAAATGTAGAGGTAGGAGTTGAAAACTATTTTGACGCATCATTGTCAGAGGATAATGTAGGAATTGTAAGTTACTTATGGGATTTCGGTGATGGAACAACATCAACAAAGGAAAAGGCTGTACATAAATATGACAATGTAGGAGAATATACAGTAAGACTTACTGTTACTGACGGAGATAATAATTCTTCGTCCAAAGAATTAAAGGTTAATGTTTACGAAAAAAATAATATGGGAAAAGTAAACATTAAAGTAATAAATACAGACGGAGAAAAACTATCCGGAGCAGGAGTATTCTTTAATTTTGGTTCGGAAAATGTTGAAAAATACATGACGTCTTATAACGGAACAGTAAGTATAAACAGTGCGGAGGGAACATATACAATAGGTGTATATATGGATGGCTATCTTCCGGTTAAACAGGATGTCAGAATATACGGAGGAGGAAATACTACTGATATTACTGTCAGTCTGGAGAAGAAAGAAATTGTAACCGGAGAACTGACACATAAAAAAATGACTCTTGAAGAAATTAAGGCAGCCGGTATTGATTTATCAAAGCCTGAAAACCAAAATGTATATGAATACACAGTAAATCTTGTATACGGAGGATATGAATTTAAGAGCAAGGGTTACACGACAGAGCCAGATAAACCTATTCGTGTGGAAGTGCCGGAAAATTCACCGGTTGACGGCAGTACAACAGATATTATGCTTTGGATTACCAAAGGAACATCATTGATTGCCGTACTTGAAATTCCGGAAAAGACATCATGGCTCAAGGAATTTTATGATGTTCAGCTTGATGTATATAATCAATCCGGCGAAGAATTTTCATTGGATGACTGTAAAGCGGTTTTGAATTTTGACAGTGATGGAATGAGTATAGTATCGGACGCTTCCGATAATTACAGCAGCAGCGAAACAGTCAATATGGGAACTATTAACGGACAGGAACATAAGTATGTAAACTGGATTTTAAGAGGTGACAAGGAAGGCAGCTATGACATATCTGCTGATTTCAGCGGTACACTCAGAGATTTTAACGAGGATATTAATGTTACATTTGACAGCAGTACACCTATTAAGGTCTATGGCGGCGAAGGATTAAAGCAGAAGATACAGCTTGATGATAATATTGACAACGGGTATGTATATTTTGCCGTAGGATTTGCAAATGAAAGAAATGAAGATGTTCCGCTTATAGGCATGGATATTCCGGGAGTTGAGGCTGTATGCGAAAAGCTTCAGACAGGTGATAATATTAAAGATGTTGAAAAGAGTGATGAAATAAAGGTTATAAAGCCTCAGGAAACATATTGGAAATATTATTCTATACCTTATGATAAGTTCGAGGTTTATTTGAAGTCAGGTGTAAACTGGAATTCAGGAATAAGCAACGTAAGAACTATATTAACGGATTTCTATGTGAACCGTAAAAAGGGGGTTGAAATTCCGGTAGAGTTTACAGTGGTTTCTGATTACTTATTTAGAAACTATCCTGAAAGTTTGAATAACTCTTTGTATGAAAAGCTTTATGAAGCAAGTATACATGAAATTAATTCAAGCTTGGGTATTGTAGGCGGTGGATTGTCGGCAGCAGCATTGACAAAGTATGCTATGGATAATGATATAGATGTAGTTTACGGAAATATTATTGAAGAAATAGGAAAAGTATTCAATTTTGATATTAACGGAAAACTTGAAAAGCTTCTTAACAGCATGGCATATAATTCACTTTCAACGATTACCGGCTCAAAAACAGAAATGCGCGGTATAACAGACCAATTCTTTGATTATATGGAAACAGCAAAGCTGTTGGGAGAAGGTTTGACAGAAGAAAAGATTAACAAAATTGTTGATGAAACAGGCGGAATATATACAAGAGATGAAGTACTTGCAGTATTTAATACCACAAGTGTAAACAGAAGTAAATTTGAAGAAAAATCTGTTACGGCAGAACAGGCTGCTGCTGCGGCAATTCTCGTTGGCGGTGCAAGCGATATTGTGATTGAAAACCTTGAAAATAACACAAATAAATTCTCAAAACTTCGTGAAACATACGGAGAGATAAGAAGAAGTTTGAAGAAAGGAATTAACACATACTTTGCATCGGACGAGGGAATAGACTTAATTGCGGATTTGGCGAATTATTGGTTTAACGACAGTATATGTGATCCTATTGAGCTTGGAGAAAAGATAGGTACGGCATCTATTTCTCTTGTATCGTCAGCTTTGGAACACAATTATACAAATGCAGAGAATAGCGATATTTTAAATGCTTTGATTACATCCGTAAATACCAATATTTATCGTCAAGGTATGCAGAATAAGGTGAATACATTTACACAGTATTCAGCTGAGGGCAAATATCCTAGCAGGGCAAAAATGGCTGCTGAAATAAGTGACTATGCGTCATCGTATGAGGCGGCAAATTCGGCAATAAAGTCAGCTCTTGAAAGCTCAAAGAACTTTGCCCAAAAGATAAGTCCTATTTATTCATTTAGAGCAAAGAAGATAGAAAGCCTTTTGGATAAATGGGATATGCTCAGCTATGAAGCATATAAGGAAAATTGTATAAAGGAAGCACAGTCGAGATATTCGGATAGCTTTGATTACAATGCCGAGAACGGAAGAGTAATTATTTCAGGATTAAAGAGTCAGACTAAGACGCTTTCATTAGATGATGAAGTATCGTTGATGGATGATAAGTCGGAGAATGTCATGACATATATTCCGGGTACAGTAAACGGTGAGAGCGTGTCAATCGGTGAAGGCGCATTTGAAAATAATTCAGAGATAGAAATGGTTGTAATAGGTGACGGAGTAAAATCAATAGGTGCAAAAGCATTCATGAATTGTAAGTCACTTAATACCGTAATTATAGGTGAAGGTCTTGAAAGCATAGATGAAAGTGCGTTTGAGGGATGTACTTCACTGACAAATGTAATGTTACCGGAAAACTTATCATCAATAGGAGCAAATGCATTTAAGAATTGTACCGAATTGTATGATATTGAAATTCCGTCAAATACAGGAATTATAGGTGCAAATGCATTTAACGGCGACACTTCGCTTACAGAGGTTAAGATTGTAAATAAAAATGCACAGATAGGTGCATCAGCATTTGGAAACTGCTCCGATAGCTTAAAGCTTATAATTAATGAAGATGGCAATGTTAAAGATTATGCTGAGTCAAATAATATAAGTCATGAAAAGATTACTCCGGAAATTACTTCAATAAAAGTAAGTGAATTGCCAATGTCAACAGAAGTAGGACAGGGTTTACTGCCTGATACAGAAGGAATGGAATTGACAGTAAGTTATGATGACGGAACAAAAGAAGTTGTTGATAATGGCTGGGCTGTATATTGTGATAATAAGGAACTTGGAAATACTAAGGTTATTGTATTCTATCGTGATAAACAGACAGAATATGATGCAAAAGTTGTTCCTTCACAGGGCTTAAGCATAACCTTCGCCGGCGGCGATGGAGCATTGGGAACAGCACCGGAGGCTATTTCGGCATCAAAGAATGGAAAAATCACCTTGCCGAACAACACCTTTACAAAGGCAGACTATAAGTTTGCCGGCTGGAAGGCGGCAGTAAACGGCAAGAATATATTCCTGCCGGAGGGTGCGGAATATGTTCCGCAGACCGATACCGAATTTACAGCTGTATGGGTAAGGATAATCATGAATGACGGTGCATCGGTAAGAATGGTAACGCCTACAGGCTTAAGATTTGCCGCATCGGTTGATATTGCGGGATATAACGCTGTTAAGGAGCTTGACAGTAATGCTGCCTGCGGTACTGTTATTTGTCCTGCCGATTATATTGGAAGCGGTGAATTTACAATGAATGCTCTTGATGAAAATAATAAGAAGTATCTTAATATTGAAAGCAAGGGATTTGCTGTAGAAAATGGTTTGGCTAAAGAGTTCAGAAGTGTAATTTCAAACGTTAAGGAAATAAACTTTGAAAGATTATTTGCGGGAAGAGGTTATATTAAATACACCTATACAAACGGTGAAGAAAATATAATTTATACCGACTTTAATGCAAAAAATAATGAGAGAACAATTTCCGGTGTTGCAAAGGCTGCATTGGAAGATACATCTGTGAAATATACGGAAGAACAGAAGAATGTATTACAATCGTTCTTAAAGTAATAAAAGACAGAGAGGAGGAAACGTATAATGAGAAAGCAATATGAAAGACCTGAGATAAATGCGGAAATGTTCATGGAAGAAAATATAATTACGGCCAGTGAAGTTCAGCCGCAGGCATGGCGTATTCAGGATGAGAATGGAAAGATTGATACCGGTATGGATGACATATTCTAAACAGTTATTGTAATGGGGGCTGTAGCAAGCGTTCTGCACTATTTTTCTACAACCCCAAGAGGCTGTCACAAAACTCATTGAGTTTTGCAGCAGCCTCTTATTACAAATACATTACAAATAAAGGAGAAATATATGAGGAAATTTATAGCATGGGGTTTGACGGCTGTTTTTACAGTTTGTTTCAGCTTTAGCACTGCTCTTGCTTCGGACTATACGGATATGGTAAGTCCAGAACATTGGGCATATAATGCATTGGAATATGCGGCGGAAAATAAAATTTTAACCGGATTTGATGATAATTCGATTCGTCCCAATGACAGCCTGACGAGGGCTCAAATGGCGGCGGTTGCAGTAAGGCTGTACGGAAACGGAAACAAGGCTGATATATCGCAGTTTTCTGATTTAATTCCGTCGGCTTGGCATTATGAATATTTCAGAGAGGCATATTCAATGGGAGTTTTTCTCGGTGACGGAAATAAAATGTATCCCGAAAATAATATAACAAGGCAGGAGGCATTCACCGTTATCGGAAGAATACTGCAGCTGAATATAAAAGGCGGAGCAACTCAGTTCTACGATGATTATGATATAGCCAATTGGTCAAAGGGATATATTAAAGAGATGTATGAACTTGGGTACATATCGGGAGATACAAATAATTTAATAAATCCGAGCAATAATATAACACGTGCAGAACTTGCACAGCTTATTTATAATATAGAAATGAAGAAGAATAAAGATATAAAAGAATGGAATGAAGCGGTACATCCTTCATCAGTTTCCGGAACGTCAAATGGAAGTCATGCAGCCGGCAGCGGTGAAAAAAAAGAAAATAGTACAGAGGTGGGCTATTCGGACGGTGACAGCTATGCGGATGATATATTTGATGATTGATGAGGTGATTGCATGAAAAAAGCAGCAGCGGCGGCAGTATTGGCAGG
>USPO01000001.1 GCA_900556575.1 uncultured Eubacteriales bacterium | reverse complement strand
CGCATAATCATCCTGTATCTTGATTTGAAGTTCAATATTGATTTTTGTTTCATCGTTCATTATCAAAAGCAGGTCGAGTCTTCCGAATTTTTCGCCGCTTTCATCCGGCAATATCTCACCGTTTAATACCTCTATGCTTTTGATTGACTCAATGTTTATGCTTAAAAGGCTTGCTATTAGACTTATCAGTAGCTGTTTATTTTCCTCTGATGCGAACAGTTTTTTAAACATTACATCAAGCTTTGGCTTTACTATATATCCGTTTTGCATATTATCAGCCTCCGTTGTCTTTTTTCTTTAATTTTATCATATTTACACATAAATTGCAACTGTTTTTTAGTTTATAAGACATTAATAAAAAAAATTTCAATAAGTACTTGACACAAAGTGCAATTAGTGATAATATATTATTGTATAAGCAAAAGAGAGATAGAGGTGCATTGTTACAATAGTAAGTATTTCTGAGATTCGCAGATTGTTAGAGGAAGTACTGAAAGGGTGCATTGCCGAAGCTTCATCCTATGCGTATGGGTGCGGCTGGGCATATTGTTAACAGCAATATGACTGTCATCATTTTTTTGATGGGGAGCTATCGTGGCTGATTAATCATGCAGAGCATGGAACGTTAATTCAGGCAATAGCTCATAAGGCTATTGCCTTTTGTAGTATAAAATCCAAATTAAGGAATTAAGGAGCAGGGAAATGAAAGACAATTACAAGGTAGGAATTATAGGTGCAACAGGTATGGTAGGTCAGAGATTTATTACTCTTCTGGCAGATCATCCATGGTATACAATTGAGGTATTAGCAGCATCACCGAGAAGTGCGGGCAAGGCATACAAGGATGCCGTAGGCAAGAAGTGGTGCATGGATATAGATATTCCTGAAAATGTTAAGGATATGGTTGTAATGAATGCAACAGATGACGTTGAAGAAATAGCAAAGAAGGTTGATTTCGTATTCTGCGCAGTTGACATGAAGAAGGATGAAATCAAGGCTTTGGAGGAAAGATACGCAAAGGCTGAATGCCCGGTTGTGTCAAACAACTCTGCACATCGTCATACACCGGATGTTCCTATGATTATTCCGGAAATTAATCCGCAGCATCTTGAAATAATTCCGTCACAGCGTGAAAGACTCGGTACAAAGAGAGGCTTTATCGCAGTTAAGTCAAACTGTTCATTGCAGTCATATCTTCCGGCAATGGCAGTAATTAATCAGAAGTACCCAATCGACCACGCATTGGTAACAACATATCAGGCAATTTCAGGTGCTGGAAAGACATTTGAAACATGGCCGGAGATGGTAGACAATCTTATCCCGTATATCGGCGGTGAAGAGAACAAGTCAGAAGTAGAGCCGAATAAGATTTTGGGTAAGATTGAAAACGGAGAAATTGTTCCGTCAACAGCACTTCAGATTGAATGCCAGACTTACAGAGTTCCGGTATCGAACGGACATACAGCAGCAATATTCTTCTCATTCAAGGACAGCGAGAATAAGCCGTCGGTAGAGGAAATCGAGCAGATGTGGAGAGATTATAAGGGTGTTCCGCAGGAGCTTGAGCTTCCGCATGCGCCGAAGCAGTTCATATATGTATATACAGAGAGTGAAAATCCGGATCAGCCGCAGATTAAGACTGCAAGAGAGATTGACGGCGGAATGGCTATCTCATGCGGACGTTTAAGAGAGTCAACACAGTATGACTACAAGATGGTTTCAATGAGCCACAATACATTAAGAGGTGCAGCAGGCGGTGCTGTATTGTTAGCTGAGTTATTGACAGCAAAGGGTTACATGGATTAATTTTATAGAGAAATATTTATCATAGGTATAGAAATGAATGAGGATGAAAGGAAAGGTTAGTATTATGGCAAAGACATTACCTTTTACCGGAGCCGGAGTTGCGATTATTACTCCGTTTGACGGAAACAAGACTAATTATGATGAGCTGGGCAGAATAATAGAAGATCAGATTGCCGGCGGAACAGATGCAATTGTTATCTGCGGAACAACAGGCGAGGCATCAACAATGCCGGATGCAGAGCATCTTGCGGCAATCGAATATGCTGTTAAAAAGACAGCAAAGAGAATTCCGGTAATTGCGGGAACAGGCTCGAATGATACGGCACACGCAATTGAACTTTCAAAGAAGGCTGAAGAATTGGGTGCGGATGCTATCTTATCTGTAACACCGTATTATAATAAGGCATCACAGAAAGGACTTATTGCCCACTTTACAGCGATTGCAAATGCAATCTCAATTCCGGTTATTTTATATAATGTTCCGTCAAGAACAGGAGTAAGCTTTGCGATTGACACACTGAAAGAGCTTTCAAAGATTGAAAATATTGTAGCTATAAAGGAAGCATCGGGAAATATTTCATACACAGCAAAAGTAGCTGCGGAAGTACCGGATTTATATATATATTCGGGAAATGATGATATGATAGTTCCTATTCTTTCACTCGGAGGAAAGGGTGTAATCAGTGTATTGTCGAACGTTATGCCGAAAGAAACACATGAAATGTGTGCAAATTATTTTGCGGGAAATACAGCCGAGGCAACTGCTATGCAGTTAAAGTATCTTGATTTGATTAATAAGCTTTTTATTGAGGTTAATCCTATTCCGGTAAAAACTGCTATGAATATGCTTGGTTACAATGCCGGAAATCTCAGACTTCCGTTATGCGAAATGGAAGAAAAGAACAAGGAAACTTTAAAGCAGGCAATGATAAATGCCGGCTTAAAGCTTGCTGAATAATAAAAAATTAAATAAAATGATTGCAAATATTGCTGTATAGCTTGTGCGGCGATATTTGCAATTTATGTATAGACGTATAATCTAAGAGCAGATTTAAATCTGTCGCAAAACTTGTTTTTTCAAGAAAAGCAGGAGCATTGTGTGGATTTTAAGTGAAAAAGGAAAGAGGAAAACTATGACAAAAATTATAATGAACGGCTGTAACGGCAAGATGGGACAAGTAATTACACGTCTTGTATCAGAAGACAGCGATGCAGAAATAGTGGCAGGCTTTGATATCAACGAAGCACAGCTCAGCACATATCCGGTATATTCAAATCCGGAGGATTACAAGGGTGAGGCAGATGTTGTGATTGATTTTTCACACCCGTCAAGCCTGACCGGAATTTTAAACTTCTGTAAGGCAAGAAAACTCCCTATAATAATTTGTACAACAGGACTTTCACCGGAGCAGAAGGAGGAGTTTACAGCTGCATCATCTGAAATACCGGTATTCTTTTCGGCAAATATGAGCCTTGGAATAAATCTTTTAATTAGCCTTGCAAAGAAAGCAGTAAAGATTTTGGAGGGCAATTTCGATATTGAAATTGTAGAAAGGCATCATAATCAGAAGATAGATGCACCTTCGGGAACTGCACTTGCAATTGCGGATGCTATCAATGATACATTAAGCGAGCCGGCAGAGTATGTATATGACCGTCATGCTGTAAGAAGAAAGAGAAAGAAAACAGAAATAGGAATAAGTGCCGTAAGAGGCGGAACAATAGTTGGAGATCATGAAATCATATTTGCGGGAAATGATGAAGTAATAGAGTTGAACCATCATGCCGCAAGCAAAGAAGTTTTTGCTGTAGGCGCTGTAAAGGCAGCTAAGTTTATTGTAGGCAAGGATGCCGGAATGTATGAAATGAACGATTTGTTTTCGGATTTATAATAATATAAAAACAGGTGATGCGACAAAACAGATCTTTGCCGCATCACCTGTTTGTTAAGGCAATAAAAAATTCTTCTAGAATAAATTTTATGTAAGCATATAATACTGTATCACCGAAAAAAAACAAGGGTTTTAAAATAAAATTTCACCGTATATACGGACCTATTTTCATAAAAATAAAAAAAATCAAAAAATTTTTAAAAATACGGAACTTTTTTTGAAACCGCACGTCTAATATAATGTAAACCAAAACGGTGAAAAAATATTGCATATTACATTTTGCTTCTGTTGCGGCCATTTTGTTTAAAATGAATAAAAATTTTTGTTTTTCAAATTGGAAGAAAAAAAGTGTTGACAATATCCGTTTTAGGTAGTAAAATATAGAGTAGCGGTTTATGATATTTGGGTAGAAGCATTGAATCAGACCGTTACCGTAATATCCTGTAAAATCAAAGCAGGTAAATTGATTTTACAGAGACACATAGGCTTTTGCGTCGCTTGCATGGCGGACAGGCTTAAGTGTTCCTGGGTTTTGGCAAAGAAGGGAGCCTGACCGAGGTTTTAAAATTCAGATATAAGCCCTTCATTAGACGAACATTAAAGGGAGGATTTGAGACAATGAATAAGAATCTCAAGAAAGTAATTTCTGCGGCTTCTGCATTAGCTGTTTCAGCTACAGGCGTTGCAGCATTTGCTGCTGATTATCCGGACGTTCCGAATACAGCTAACTACTATCAGGCTGTTAATGAGTTATCAGCTTTAAACGTAATTAACGGTTATGATGACGGTACATTTAAGCCGGAAGAAAACGTAACAAGAGCACAGATCGCAAAGATGGTTGTTACAGCTTTAGGTAACACAGTATCAAACGCTGCTGATGCTGCTGCAGGTAAGGATACACAGTTCACAGACGTTCCGGGAAGCCACTGGGCTGCTGGATATATATCAGTAGCTACAACATCAGCTGCACAGAGCTTTATCAATGGTTACAGTGCAACAACATTTGGTCCGGAAGATAACGTAACATATGCTCAGGCTGTAAAGATGTTAGTAGCTGCTTTAGGTTACTCAACATTAGCTGAGAGAGATGGCGGATGGCCGTCAGGTTACTTAAAGTATGGTATCAGCTTAGGTTTAACAAGCGGTATCACAGGTGTTAACAATGACCAGCAGCTTAACAGAGCTCAGGTTGCAATCCTTATCGATAATGCTATTAAGGCTCCGATTGCTGTTGCAGGTACAAACGCATTAGGACAGCCGATGGTAATTGCTAAGGACGGTACAGGTGACTTAGACGGTACTAAGGACGGTTACCAGAACTTATTAAACTACGCTCATGATGCATACTTAGTATATGGTCGTATCGACGGTACATTTAAGTCGGGTGCTACATCAGATGCTGAGGATATCACATTTAATGTTGAGAAGTCAGACAACTGGGATGGCTACAGCTTAAACGCTGCTAAGAATGACTCAGCTGATAATGTAAAGATGAAGAAGGGTGCAATCAATGATGCAGATTCATATCTCTTCACATATGCACAGGCTATTATCCAGAAGGATTCAAATGATGAGTACACACTCGTTTCATTAACCCCGTATGGTACTTCAGAGAAGGTTGAGAAGGAAGTTTCAGATATTAAGCAGCTCGTTCCGGGTACAGAGCGTCAGCTCCAGATTTACAAGGATGCTAACCAGTCAAAGTATGATACATACAAGTTAGCTGAGGATGTAAAGGTATATGTAAACGGTAAGGAATACTCAAAGGGTATTGATTCTTTATTTGAGGAGTCATTCATTACAGAAAACAATGTAGGTACATTAACACTTATCGATGCTACACAGGAAGGTAAGTCATCAGCAGATGGTAAGTATGACTACGTTATGGTTTCATTCTATGCTACAGGTGTTGTAGATGAAGTTGTTACAAAGTCAGATGAGCTTAAGGTTTACTTCGATTCAGCTGATAACAACATTAAGAGCGGTACACTTACATTAGACTTAGACGATGACGATAAGGACTACAATGTATACTTAGATGGTAACAAGGTAGACTATTCAGAGATTAAGGAAGGCGATGTTCTTTCAATTGCTTATGATGTAATTGATGGATATTCTAACTCAGATTCATATGATATCTATATCAGCCGTAACACAGTTGAAGGTAGAGTAACATCAGTATCAAATGATTCAAATCCGACAGATGTAGAGTATACATTAGACAGCGGTGATGTTTATAAGATTGCTTATGACGGTGCAGCTTCACTTAAGAGCGGTACAACATATACATTATACCTTGATGCATTTGGTAAGATTGCTAAGGTTGATGAGTCAGTTTCATCAAAGAAGTATGCTATCTTAGAGAACGTTTACACAACAAACGGTGGTGCAGACTACTATGTTGACGTAATCACAGCAGATGGTTCAAAGCAGGCATACCAGGTTAAGAGCGAAGATTATTCAGCATTCGTAAGTGTTCTTATGGAAGATGAGTCAAAGTTCGATACATCAGAGAAGCTTGCAAACAGAAAGGCTCCGGAAAATCGTGTAATTGAGTACACAACTACTACAAAGGGTGAATTAAGATTTAAGGATAGCAATAATAAGACTGCTGTAACAGGTGATTCATTCGATGGTGATTACAAGACAGCTAATGGCAGACTTGATGGTAAGCAGTTATCAGAGGGTTATTCAGCAATTCTTGACCTTTCAGATTACAGCATGGACGAAAGCAAGTCATATTCAAAGGTTGCTATTTCAGACTTAAAGTCAGATACAACTTACACAGGTTATGCATTTGGTAAGTCAACATCATCAAATAAGGAATATCAGTTTGTAATCATTAAGTCAGGTATTGGCGGTTACACTGTTGAAAGCAACTGGGGCGTATATGTTCAGACAAACAGCATTTCAACAGATAACGGTGATAATGATGCAATCGTTGCATATGTAAATGGCGAGTTAAAGACTCTTCCGACAGATGGTATTTCAACAGATAGCTTCTCAACAGGAGATGTATTCTTCTATAAGACAAATTCAGATAATGAAGTTGAGGATGTTAAGGTAGTTGCTGAGTTACCGAGCACATACAGAGAGTTATATGCTAATGCAGTAAAGAATGAGTTTGATGTTGTAGATTCAAAGACAGCTAGCGAATTCAGTGATGATAAGGTATTCGGTCAGGCTGATAAGACAAACAACAAGCTTATTTCAGGCTTCATTGTAGATGTTTCAAACGGATCAGTTTCATTAGCTACTAAGGATCAGCTTACAGCTAACGGCGGTAGATGCGGAACAATCGACAAGTTCGCAACATTAAGCGCTAAGTCATATGATTTAGCATCAGATGCAGTTGTTGTTGGTTATGACTATGCTACAAACAAGGTTACTAACAGAGTATATTCAGCTACATCAGCTATCGTAAGAAGTGCTAACTTTGATTATGACTCATATGAGAACAGAGATAAGAACTCAGGTGTTGTAGACTTCACAGCAGAGCAGAAGACAATTGAGTCAGCTTCAAACAGAGACTTTGGTAATGCAAACTTTGCAATCGCTAAGGTTGTTGATGGAGATATCGCTGAAATCGTAGTTATCACTCCGGATGACGATATCGATGGTTGATTTCTGGTTACATTGTAACAGTTATTAATTAGTATACTTAGAGAGGGACGATTTATCGTCCCTCTTTTTTTAATATAAAAATATTTATTTATACCATTGCAATATGATTAAATGAATGGTATAATATAAGTATAACACGTGAAAGGATGATTATGTGGAGGAAAATCAGAATATTCTTGGGAATGTAATTGACAGCTTGGATACGGCAAAAATGATATGTGATAATGCCTGCAAGAAATTGTTTGGAAATATAGAAATTGCATCATATATAATTAATCATGTATGCAGGGAGTATAAGTCATTAAATCATGAAGAAGTAAAAAAATGCATACAGCATGAGCCTTTAATTTCGGAAGTAAATGTTCATGATTATGAAAACAAATCGGATGATTATCAGCAGGAAATCAGAGGTCTGAATGTTGAACATTCTTCAAATCTTGAGGGCACTGTAAGATTTGATTCACTGCTTGATGCATTGAACCCAATAACAAAGGAAAATATAACAATAATATTTAATATTGAGGGGCAAAAAGATTATTTCCCGCCAAGACTCTATAAAAGAGGGCAGTATTATTCAGGAAGACTCTTGAGCCGTCAATATGGATTAGAATTTTCTAACGGGCATTATGAGAATCTAAAAAAGGTATATAGTATATGGATATGTTTCGATCCGGCGAAAGAAGATAGAAATACAATATCAGTATATAAGTTAGGAAAAGAAAATGTATATGGAAATGCGAAAGATTATACCAAATATAATCTTTCAGAAATAATATATATATGTTTAGGAAATGAAGAAACAGATGATGAATTGCTGGGGATGTTAAATGTGTTATTTTCCAAAACACTTTCTCATAAGAATAGAAAAGATATCCTGAGAAATAAATATAAAGTAAAAATGACAGAGGAAATGGAAAAGGAGGCAGAAGTTATGTGCAACTACAGTGATTACATTGAACAAAGAGGTATAAATAAAGGAAGAGAAGAAGGAAGAGAAGAAGGAAGAGAAGAAGGGAGAGAAGAAGGAAGAATAGGAATACTATATAAATTAATAGATGTAGGTTCACCGGAGTCGTTCATTATTAATTTAGGTTACACAGAAGCGGAATATAATTTGGCACTTGAAAGAAGCTTAAAGAAAAAGGATTGATGAGGTGATTAAAACCGAAAAATACCATAATTTTAAGTTGACAAATCATAATGTACATGGTATAATGTAATTAGTATATACATAGGTGTATACTATGAGATTAGATGAGATTAGAATAGAAGAGCAGAGATTAGAGGAGTACCTCTGCTTACGGAGGTTTATTATGAAAGAATTAATTAAAAAAGCTGCCGGCGGACAGGATTTAACCCGTGAAGAAGCAGCACAGGCTATCAAGGAAATACTTTCCGGAACAGCTACACAGGCTCAGGCAGCGGCTTATTTAACAGCCTTGAGTATCAAGGGTGAAACTATAGATGAGATTGTAGGCTCATGCGAGGGTATGAAGTCGCAGGGAGCAAGCATTACTCCTGATAAGGGAGATTATATTGATTTTGTCGGCACCGGTGGTGACGGCTCAAATTCGTTTAATATTTCAACAACTTCAATGTTCATATGTGCGGCGGCAGGTGTGCCCGTTGCTAAGCACGGAAATCGTGCGTCATCTTCAAAAAGCGGTGCGTCCGATTGCCTTGAAGGCTTGGGGGTAAATATCATGCTTACACCGGAGCAGACTCTTGAATGTGTAAATGAAATAGGCTTAGGCTTTATGAATGCACAGAAGTTTTTTGCGGCTATGCGATTTGCAGCACCGGTAAGAAAGGAAATAGGAATAAGAACTATTTTTAATATTTTAGGACCGCTTTCAAATCCTTCAAATGCTAAAAGACAAGTTATAGGTGTATTTGATAAGGACTTTTGTAATGTAATGGCAAAGGCTTTACTTGCAATGGGTACAAAAAATGCACTTGTAGTATATGGCATGGATAAGATGGACGAAGTAACCACAACGACCAAAACATATGTGAATGAAATCAAGAATGGAAAAATAATAGAATATTACATAGATCCGTCTGATTATGATATTCCGTATTCTTCAAAGGAAGATTTAGCAGGAGGAACGGGTGAGGAAAATGCTCAGATTACACGAGATATTTTAAGCGGAAAGAAAGGTCCGCAGAGAGATATTGCTGTGTTGAATGCAGCCTGCGGAATTTATATCGGAGGAAAAGCAAATTCAATTGCGGAAGGTGTAAAGTTAGCCGAAAAAGCAATTGACAGCGGAAAAGCAATGGAAAAACTTAATGCACTTATAGAAAAAACAAACAACTTCGGAGGTAACGAATGATATTGGATAAATTAATTGCTTCGGCTAAAAAAAGAGTTGAGGAAGCAAAAGAACTTTTACCGCCTAAGGAACTGTTAAAACAGCTGGAAAAAACAGAATTAAAAAAGGGTGCATTTGCGGAAGGCTTGAAGTCGGTAGATGATGTTTCAATTATAGCCGAAATAAAAAAGGCATCGCCTTCAAAGGGACTTATAAGACCGGATTTTAATCATTTAATGATTGCGAAACAATATTCGGAGTCGAATATTCAAGCAATGTCAATACTGACAGAGCCGGAATATTTCAATGGAAAGCTTGAATTTATTGATGATGTAAAGAAAGAATATAATATACCGGTTCTCCGAAAGGATTTTACGGTTGATGAATATATGATATATGAGGCAAAACTGCATGGAGCAGATGCTATTTTGCTTATAATGGCGGCACTTACAGATGCCGAATATAGAAAATTCCATGCATTGGCTAATGAACTTCAGCTTGATGTACTTGTGGAAACTCATAATGAAGAGGAAGTAAAAAGAGCGGTTGAATACGGCAGAATTATAGGTGTAAATAATCGAAATCTTCAGACATTTGAAGAAGATATTACTACCTGTGAAAAGCTTTTGCCGTTAATTCCGAAAACAGCACTAAAAGTTGCCGAAAGTGCGATAAGAACACATGATGATTTTGAATATCTTCGTTCATTGGGTTATGATGCAGCTTTGATAGGAGAAGCATTCATGCGTCAGACAGATATTCCGGCAGCGGTAAATACTTTGCGATACGGTGAGTAAAATGATAAAGATAAAAATATGCGGAATAAGACGCATTGAGGATATAGAGGCGGTTAATAAATACAAGCCCGATTATATTGGAATGATACTTGCCAAGGGATATAAAAGGACGGTTGAGCCGGAAACTGCGGAGAAAATTTGCAGGAACCTTGATAAGAATATAAAAAAGGTCGGTGTTTTTGTAAATACACCTCTTGAAGATGTGAGAAAATGTATAAAGTTTATAGGTCTTGATGTTGTGCAGCTTCATGGTGATGAGGATGAGAATTATATACAAGAACTAAATGCTCCGTGTGAAGTGTGGAAAGCAATTCGGGTTCGTGGAGGAATGGATATTCCGGAGATTAAATATGCGGACAGAATATTGCTGGATAAATATGATGCAAATACAGCCGGAGGAACGGGAGAGACATTTGACAGCTCGGAGCTTGGCAAGATACGAACAAAGCAGCCTATAATATTGGCAGGCGGTTTAAATACAGAAAACGTAATTGAAAGAATTAATCAATTTAAGCCGGAATGTGTGGATGTATCATCTGCAGTTGAAACAGACGGTTTTAAAGACGAAAATAAAATTAGAGAATTTATAGAAAAGGTAAGGACTATATAAATGAATAGAATAGATACGCATTTAGCTGAAGTGAAAAACTCAGGTAAAAAGGCTCTTATAACATTTTTGACAGTAGGAGATCCGGATATAGATGTAAGTAAGCAGGCAATAAGAACCATGCAGGAAGAGGGAGTGGATTTAATAGAGCTTGGAGTTCCGTTTTCAGATCCGGCAGCGGACGGATTAGTAATTCAGGCGGCAGACGAAAGAGCGATTGCCGGAGGTACTGATATATTTAAAGTATTCGATATGGTTGCGGAAATTCGTGATGAAATAAAAATACCTATGGTATTCCTATTATACTATAACATTATGGTACAGTACGGAGTTGAAAGTTTTTTCAAAAAATGTGCGGAGGTAGGTGTTGACGGTTTAATAATTCCTGATTTGCCGTATGAGGAAAGAGCAGACGTTGAGGAATATGTTGATAAATACGGAGTATACCAGATATTTATGGTATCACCTACTTCACATGACAGGGTACAGATGATAGCGGAAAATGCAAAGGGATTTTTGTACTGTGTATCGTCATTGGGTGTAACTGGTGAAAAGTCATCATTTGAAACAAACTTTAATGAGTTCTTCGGTACAATAAAGAAATATGCAAAGGTTCCGGCTTGTATCGGTTTTGGAATTTCAAACGGTGCAAAGGCGAAGGAATTGAGTCAATATTGTGACGGAGCAATTGTGGGAAGTGCGATAGTGAAAGCAATTGCATCAGGCAGCAGTATTGAGGAAAGAATGGATAATCTTAAAGCAAAGCTTAAGGATTTAAGGAACGGATTGGATAGCTAAACAAATAAAAAAGCTGATACTACATTGATACAGTATCAGCTTTTTTATTTTTATTCATTTCTTTTCCTTAACCTTGTCTTTTAAAAGCTTTTTAATTTCTTTGACCTCGTATTTACTCAGAGGTTTAAGTCCTGCCATTACAGAAAACATTTTCATGATGTTACCGTTAAAGCTGCGTTCGAGCAATTCTTCTGCTTCGGATTTTTGAACCTGTTTGCGTGAAACTAACGGAGAACATATATATCCCGGTTCACTTCGTTTAATCAGGTTCTTTTCAATGCATTTTTTTATCATCGTATATGTTGTATTCCTGTTCCAGCCGATTTTTTCATTCATAATTTTTGCAAGGTCAGTTGCTTTAATGCTGCCTTCTTTCCACAATACCGACATAAGCTTTCGTTCTGAATCGTAAAGCATGGTGATTTTCCTTTCTTAGTTGGTTTTATTCTTGTTGTAAATAATCATAAGTCCTTTTAATAGCAGCATATCATCAATCTGAATGTCACGCTTGCATAAAGGAATGATTGTAGAAGCAAGTCCGCCTGTTGCAACTACATTTGCGTCACAGCCAAGCTCATCCTCTATCTTTTCTATCATTCCATCGATACTTGATGCGGCGGCAAGAACAAGTCCGCTTTTCATACAATCGATTGTATTTTTGCCGATAACGTGCTTAGGTGCTTCAAGACTTATTTTTGGCAGCTGTGCGGTTCGTCCAACAAGTGAATCGTGTGAAACACGAACTCCAGGCATTATTACACCACCCCAGTACTCCTTGTTTTTGTTTATGACTGAAAATGTAGTGGCAGTTCCGAAGTCTATAATAATAAGCGGAACAGGATATTCGGCAATTCCTGCAACTGCATCTACAACAAGGTCACTTCCGAGCTGTGCGGGATTATCCATAAGTATCTTTAATCCGGTTTTAATTCCGGGACCTACTACAAGTATATCAATGTCGGCAAGCTTTTTTACCGCACGTTTCACGAGGTTTGTAGCCGAGGGGACGACGGAGGAAATAATTCCTCCAGCAATGTCTGTCAGCTTGATTGAATGAATGTCAAGTACATTCTTGAAAAGAATTGCATACTCCGTATCTGTTGATGTTGTTCTTGTGGCAATTCGTTCTATAAATAAAATTTTATCACCTTTACTGCATCCAAATACAATGTTTGTGTTGCCTATATCTATCGTCAATACCATTTTTGATTGTTACCTTTCTATATAAATACTGTTTACTATATTATTGTAACACCTATTCTAATTTTTTGCAATATATTTTTGATAAATACTTTTATTTTTTTTGATTTTGTGGTATAATTGAAGCATAAATTAATTAGGAATTATTAAAAACCTAACATAATTGCGAAGGAGAATAAAATGAAAACAGTATTATTATGTGTAAGCGGCGGAATTGCTGCGTATAAAATCCCAAATCTTGCCCGTATGCTGAAAAAACAGGGGATAAATGTTCATGTGCTTATGACGGAAAATGCAAAAAACTTTATAAATCCGATAACATTTGAAACATTAACGGCTAATAAATGTCTTATAGATACATTTGACCGAAATTTTCAATACAGTGTAGAGCACGTTGCTCTTGCAAAGGCAGCGGATGTTGTAATGATTGCACCGGCAAGTGCGAATGTGATAGGAAAAATTGCAAACGGAATTGCTGATGATATGCTGACTACTACTGTAATGGCTTGTACGTGTCATAAAATTATTGCACCGGCAATGAATCATAATATGTATCATAATCCGATAGTGCAGGATAATTTAAAAAAGCTTGCACGATTTGGATATGAGATTGTCGAACCGGCACATGGTATGCTTGCAAACGGTGATATGGGAGACGGGAGAATGCCGGAGGAGAGCTTATTGTATGAATATATCATGAAAGAAATTTCTCACGAGAAGGATTTAAAGGGGAAAAAGCTTCTCGTAACCGCCGGAGCAACACAGGAGGCAATAGATCCGGTACGCTATATCACAAATCATTCAACCGGAAAAATGGGATATGCAATTGCAAGAGCGGCAATGCAGCGTGGTGCGAATGTAACGCTTGTAAGCGGAAAAACAGCATTAAGGCCAGTTCCGTTTGTGGATTTTGTTTCGGTAGTCAGTGCCGAGGATATGTTCAGGGCAGTGAGTGAGCGTGCAAATGAGCAGGATATTATAATAAAGGCGGCAGCAGTTGCCGATTACAGACCGGTAACAGTTGCAGATAATAAAATAAAGAAAAAGGACGGCAATTCCGAAATCAAGCTTGAAAGAACAACAGATATTTTGGCATGGCTCGGAAAAAACAGAAGAGAAGGGCAGGTATTATGTGGATTTTCTATGGAAACAGAAAATTTGATAGAAAATTCTAGGACAAAGCTTGAGAAGAAAAATATAGATATAATAGCTGCAAATAATCTGAAAACAAAGGGAGCGGGTTTTGGGACAGATACGAATGTAATAACATTGATTACGCATGATGAAATAAAGGAACTTGATATAATGTCAAAATCAGCTGCTGCAAATGCATTGCTTGATGAGATAATTAAAATAGGGAAATAATACAAAAACGACTGCGGCATTGCCGCAGTCGTTTTTGTATACTTATTTTACTTTAATTCTGCTGAAACATCTCCGATTTTGTTTAAATCATCTGTCGTTACAATTAATCCTGCAACATACGTTGAATTACCTGAAACACTTAGGAGATTTCCGCTTTTTTGTATACTATTTTTGCTGTCTTGACTTTTTACCGTCCATGTAATTGTACTTACTGTAATACCATTTCCGGTAAATTCGCCCTTGTAAGCTCTTGCACAATCGCCGCTGCCGCTTGTGAAGTCACCTATTGAAGTTACTGTTACATCAGGGACTTTCGAGGTGTTGGCTATACTTTCTAATTGACTCAAAATATATTCACCGAATTTTATTCCAAGTGGTTCTTTATAGTGGTTGTGGTCTACATACCAGCTCTGAACCAATTCAAGTACTGAAGTATATGATGTTCCGTTAGCTTCATTATAAGCGTTTACATCATCCATTGTAAGCGAATTGAAATAATCCTCTCCCCACTGTCCAAGCTCAATTTTATTTAAGTTTTTCTCTTGTGCTATTCTTCTTAATTCATTATTTTTTGCACCGTCACCGCGGTTATTTGTGAACTTTCCTGTTGAAGAATCATAATCAGCATTCACATTGTTTCCTACCGGACCATCCGGAGTTGCTGTTACAATTACCGGTATTGCACCTCTCTGAATAATGCCTTCTACATAATAATCACTCATTAATGTATAGTACGCAGCTGCCTCTCCTACTTCCTTTGAGTTTATACCCATATTAACAGTTACATAATCTCCCGGGCAAACATTAAGCAATACTGCCTCTACTCTTCCCTGATTATAGAAGTTTACAGAATCACGTCCTGCCATACCATTATTTGAGAAGTTAAGGAATACATCAGGAACAGTAACTTTTCCTCCTGTAACAGCATTACCCCATGAGCAAGCACCGTTTCCTGTATTATTTGTTGTTGAGTCACCTATTGCATATACCATAGGCTTTGCAAGCTTATTCTTTGCAGCTGCCTGTGCAATGCTTAATGATTTAACAGATGAATCGGCAAGGAATGTGAGGTCAAGTACACCGTCACAAACAGCAACACTAAATGTTGAGCCTGACTTTGAAATTCCTGTTGTTGCGGATACCGATTCGACAACCTCTGATGTCATAGTCGCTGATGTTGTATCAACTGTTACAGTATAGTTACCGTTCGGAACTGCTGCCTTAAATCTATATGCCTTATCGGCTGTTACATTATCTTCATTTACAGTCATTCCGTCTGTTGTCATAAATCCATATCCAAGTTTCTCTGTATATACTGTATCAGTTACCTGAGTATATCCGTCTGCCGGTTCCTGTGAACCGAAAGCAAACGAAAGACCATGAATATTTACCTTAACCTTTGTTGAAAGTCCTTCCGCATTTGTCGCTTTCACATATACAATTGCAGGTGATGCACCCGGTGCAACTGTAAGCTTTCCATTTTCAAATGTTACACCCTTAACTGTTGTTTCTGTTACTCCATCCTTTGCAAGGAGTGAATATGTAATAGTTCCGCCGTCTATTGTTTCACCATTTCCATTTCTTGTTTCTGCTGTGAAATCAGCTGTTACGGCATCTTCACCTGTAAATGGAATTGTTAATGATGATGCTGACTTTGTAAATGCAACAACATTTGCTGACGTTGTAAGCTGAATTTTCTTTGATGCCTGCTTACCGTCCTTTGATGCTACTACTTCAATTTCTCCCGATGCTCCCGGACTAACCTTTAATACAGCTGTCTGGGCACCTGTCGATGTTAATTCAACATTTGCATATTCATCAGCCAATGACCAATTAACAGCTCCTGTGATTTTTGTTCCGTCCTCATCTGCAAGTGCCGCTGATAAATCTACAGTCTTAGCCTCTTCTCCTGTTTCCGGAACCTTTACTACATCTTCCGCAGAATTAACAAAAATTGATGAAATTGACGGCTTGTATGCCTTGAATGAGTTCAGATAGAACGGATATGTACCCATGAAACAGAAATACTTCTGTACTGAATCATTATTTGCCATATCAATATCCGAAGCACTTCCTATTAATGTACCGTCTGTTTTATAAGCTGCAATAGAATACTTCTGAACACTAGGATCAGCAGATACTACTATATCCACCCATTCATTTGCATTTACACCTTCAATTGTTTCTGTTCCTGCCACAATTGAACCGCCATTAAATGAAGCTGCCCACTCAGCATTGCTATTAGAATTATTCGGTGTATTCGCATATACACCAAAACTCATTGATGCTATAAACTTTGTTCTGAACTTCATAATATACTGGCTTGTCTGATCTGCCCACTGGTAAACGGCAACTGTTGAGCCGCCTCCGCCGTTTGATGCAAATTCAATTGATTTTGTACTGTCATCATCCTTAACAAGCTTCATTGTTCTTGCACTGTTTGAACCGTAGATTGACCAATTGTTAAGCACCAAATCCTGTGAGGTTATATCCTTTGATGTGCCCTCATATCCAACTAATGAATCAACATAGCTATCCATACTATCCGGATAACCTGCCTTCGGTACAAGCTGTGTTTCACTTGTAGAATTTGCACCGATAATTGCATATGGTGTTATCAATGTTTCTGTTTCATCTCCGTAAGATACAACTGCCTTAACATATCCATAATAGTTAGAAACACCGTTTCTTACATTTAAATTAGCTTTTGTACCGTCTGAAGTAAATTTTACATATCCATCCTCGTTGTCAAGACCAACAATAGACCATTCAACATTAACCTTATCTGTTAAATCTCCGCCATATCCTCCGGTAGCCTTAATTTCTATCGGATAATCAACAGATGAATCAAGTGCCGGCTGCGGTATTGAAATATTAAGCTGCTTTGTAAATTTTGCACTTGACAGCTTTTCTTCACCAAGGGTTCCAAAATCATCACCGTCTGCCACTGCCCTTACATTTATATTATCAATGGACTGTACCGGATAATATCTTCCTCCGAGCCAATAAAGACCGGATACATTACCTGAACCATTATATGCTGTTGCAACCTTATCAGCAATAGTTGTACTTGAATCACTCGTAATAGTAGTTGAAACAAGCTGCTGAGTTTTATCTACATATAATTTATAGTGACACCATTCACCTGACGGAATAGTAACATCCGCTGTATCATTTAATTTATATGAAGTTGAACCGCCGCCTGAATTAATAAGCTTTAAAACATAACCGCTGTCAGCACCGTAGTTTATATTTCCGCTGCTATTTTTAAAATCAGTTCCTTTTATCGCCATCTGAGTCGACTGATTATTTCCGGGTGTCATTAACTGATCGAACTCAATAATATATTTGTCTTCAGCTGTAACATCAACACCCGTAAAATCCATTGATGCTCCACGGGAATTTGGAGTAACTCCGGTAAAATCATATGAAAGATATTCACCGTGTGTATCGTCAGAAGCTATTTTCACCTGCGCCTGTGCACTTGGTGATGTCATTATCGTTGAAGCGGCGCCGGTAAAGTCCTGGCTGTACCACACTGTTGCAGCTGAAACCGTAATCGGCACTAGTCCTAAGCTTCCGACCATAGCGGCGGCGGAAACGGCGGCTATGGATTTCTTAAAAAAATTGTTCATATTAGTTTTCTCTCCCTCTAATATAAATTTTCTCCTCGTAAGAGGATATAAACAAACTATAATTATTATACCATACAATTAACAGTTTGTACATAGTTTTTTGGTAAAAAGTACAAAAATATTTTGTGTATCGAGTAAACGAAGGTGAAAATAATTTACTGGGAACTAATCTAATGTAACAGAAATGTTGCCTGCATATGAATTTAACCGTTAAAGTGTACAATTATGTCGAATAAAAGTGTACAAAAGTATTGATAAAAGTTAAGTTTTTTAATATTTTTGTTGCAATCATGTAATGAATGTGGTATAATATATAGTATTGGCAAGCTTGTATTTAAGGCTTTTTTAATACGGCTATGCCGGACATAGGATATAAAGGAGCATGAGTTACAATGGATTTAATAGTTATAAACGATATAGAACAGGATGAATGTATAAAAAGCCTGATGGAACGTGACAGCTATAAGCTGCTGCGCGGTATGGTTCAGTTTGCGGAGACTGAGGGTGTAACGGATGACTGTATCCGTGAATATGCCGCATCATACCTTGCTAATGATGAGAATATAGTTTCTAATATTTTTCAAAGAGGCGGTAAGGTAGGCGAGGATCTTATGAGAATGCTTGCTGCGGATATTGCTTCTATATACAAAAATCTGTTCTCAAAGAAAAATATAAAATATAAGGCTTCGGGAAATCCGACAGGCTACTGCGATGAATACATTAATTCAATTCGTGCATTGACATATGCACAGACAGCCGATGAACTTACGGAAAGGCTTATTGACCATTATAAAAACCTTGGCTGCGGTTTAACATCAAAGTACATTGCATTTAAGTATGACGGAGAACTTGAAGGAATAGCGGACGTTGATTTGATTTCTTTCGACTCACTTGTCGGAATTGATTATCAGCGTAATATGCTTATTGATAATACACGTTCATTTATTGAAGGAAAGCCGGCAAACAATGTATTGCTTTTTGGTGACAGAGGAACCGGAAAATCTTCATCTGTTAAAGCTTTGCTTAATATGTTCCATAAGGACGGGTTAAGAATTATTGAAATTCCAAAGCAGTACATAAAGGATATACCAAGGCTTTCAAAATACCTGGCGGGCAAACCGCATAAATACATCATATTCCTTGATGATTTATCATTTGAAACACATGAGAGTGAATACAGAAACTTGAAGATTGCAATGGAAGGACAGCTTCAGGCAAATCCGTCCAATGTAATTATATACGCAACATCTAACAGACGTCACTTGATTCGTGAAACATGGGCGGACCGTGACGGCGGCGAGATACACAGAAATGACCAGATACAGGAAACAATGTCGCTTGCAGAGCGTTTCGGTTTGAGTCTTGTATTCGTAGCACCTAATCAGAAGGAGTACTTGAATATTGTTAAGTCTATGCTTAATGAAAAAGGTATAGAAATGACAGGCGAGCTTGAAAAGCAGGCAATAGTATGGCAGATGAATTACGGCGGAAGAAACGGAAGATGTGCAAAGCAGTTTATTGCATCACTATCCGCAAAAAAGTTAAAGAACGAGTAATTTAGAAATGTATGAGAAAGGGTAAAAGTAAAATACGATGAAAAAATTAGTAATGGCAGCGGCTGCATTTATTATAGCGGCGGCGCCGGTTTATGCTGATGAAAATATTTCGGCAGCTGATAAAATTACGATAGAACAGCAGGTGGGAATGGCGGATACCATAATTGTAACCGGATATGACAGTGAAGGCATATTAAAGTATGCCTCACAGGCAAAGGCAGAAAACGGCAGCTACGTAATAGAAATTCAGCCGGAACTTACATCGGTAAAGCTGTTTGACATGAATGGAACAGTATATGAGATAAATCCGAATCCGGATACAGCACCGAGCGAAGAACCGCAGGAAAGCACTTCACCGGAAACAACATCGCAGCCGAGCGAAAAACCGGAGACAACGGCACAGCCGACAGTCTCACCGGCATCAACACGAAAGCCGCTCAACCCGTCATATACAAGAGAGATTGACCAGGCGACTGCACCCGGAATTGTAACCGAGGTTGCAAGTGAAACAAACGGAGGCGAGGATTACTGTGCATTGACTGTTTTAATGCAGGGTCAGGAGATAAAGGTGCCTGTTTATGATGATAAGGTAATAGAAAACGCACCACAGGCATATTCGTTCATGAAAGGACAGCAGGCATACTCACTTAAAAAGGGAGATGTAGTCTATTTCAGGACAAATATAAGCGGTGATACAGTTCGTGGAATTGATTTGATTTACCGTCCGTCTGATATAATGAAAGGAACACCGACATTTGCAGAATTCTTTAACAGCGGAAGCGTGGCATCACAGGTGTATGCGGGAGGCAAACTGACAAATGACAGAACATATGTCATGGGAATTATAGCAGATAAGGGTAATAATATATTGAAGCTGTATTCGGGAGACGGAAAGAGAAGCAATTCATTTGATATTGACTATACCAATAAAACTGTTACATATATTTATGACATGGCATCAAAGGCTGATCCTTATATTGCCTCGGCAAATGAAATTGCAAAGTCGACAATTCCAAGAATTGCTTATGACGAAGATGATAATATTACTTACAGTTCAGAATACGACTACAATGCTGCACTTGTAAGAGTAGTGGATAAAACTGCGGTTGATATTATAGTTTTCGAGAATATTGAGAACACAAGGTAAGGACTATTTATTTACCTTAGACTTTATTTGCTGGGGATGTGAGAGGTCTAAGGCGTGATTTTTAAGGAGGAATATATGAAGATATATAAAAATTTAGCACGGATATGTATGTCTGCGGCGGCAGTGTGTACGCTTGCGGCATCGCTGACAGTTCAGGTATCGGCACATTCGGACTTTTTATTAAAGGTTCAGTCCTTGGCAGCTCCGACACCGTCGATTTTGGACTTTGGTGTACATACTCCGGTTATGACGGCGGATGATTCGCTTGTTCCGGTGCGTACTCTTGCTGATGGTGTGGGAATGACAGCATCCTGGGACCAGCCGTCGCAGACTGCAACAATGACTTTATATTCATGCGCATGGGCTGATGCAAATGTCGAAAGATATGCAGCGAAGCTTATGGACAGCGTAGATACATACGGACTTGATGTTGAGCCGTACAGCATTACGGCAGATTTCAAGCTTAATGATAGTACAGCCGTTTTGAAGTATAACTATAAGGACGGCGAAAATGACATAGTTTCAATAGGAAAGACAGTTGAAACGGCGGATGCCGCAACTCTTGTAAATGACGGAACTCTTATGATACCGCTTAAATCATCAATGGAATTATTCGGACTCGATGTTGAAATTGATGAGGATAATATGGAGGCGGAGGTATCAATTCCGGAAAATGCATCTGTTCCGAATGATATGGGAATAATGGCGGACGAGCAGGCAAAGCCTGTTCAGCCGGTACAAAGTGTTCAGACAGCTGCGGCTGTAGATGTGTCATCACCTTCACAGGCTGTAAATATGGACCCTAAGCTTGGCAAGTATTTGGGCAGATTTGAGATAACTCATTACTGCCCGTGCAGCATATGCAACGGCGGCTGGGGTGCAAACACGGCATGGGCAGGAAAGGTTGTTCCGGGACAGACAATTGCGGTTGACCCGAATGTTATACCTAAACTTGCATCGGTTTATATAGACGGTTACGGTATAAGACGTGCAGAGGATTGCGGCGGTGCAATCAAGGAAAATCATATTGATTTGGCGGTTGCGACTCATGCCGAGGCAATAAGCAAGGGAAGAGTATATAAGGACGTTTATTTGGTTGATTAATTAAGATACGGGACTGCCGCTTTGCTTTGATGTACGGCAGTCTCGGTTTTTGTGCAGAAAGATAAGAAGTAAATGAAAAAAGAAAAACTATTGGAAAATTGCAGATTATGTCCGCGCAGGTGCGGGGCGGACCGCATGAGAGGAGCAACGGGTTTCTGTGGTGCGGGACTGCTTCCGCGAACAGCAAGAATTGCATTGCATTATTGGGAAGAACCTTGTATAAGCGGTGAAAGTGGTTCGGGTACGGTGTTTTTTTCGTATTGTACCATGAAATGTGTATTTTGTCAAAATTATGATATATCCGCACGCTGTAAAGGCAGGGATATAACAATTGAAGAGCTTGCGGACGGTTTCTTATCACTTCAGGAGCAGGGAGCGAATAATATAAATCTTGTAACACCGACGCACTATGTGCCGCAGATTATCGAGGCACTGGATAATGCGAAATCAAGGGGGTTAAATATACCTATATTATACAATACAAGCGGATACGAAAATACGGAAACATTAAAAATGCTTGATGGATATATTGATATATATATGCCGGATATGAAGTATTATGATGATAAATATGCCGTAAAGTATTCAAAAGCACCCGATTATTTTAAAATTGCCGCCGCCGCTGTTGATGAAATGTATCGTCAGACTAGAAGAAATAAATTTGATGAAAACGGAATAATGACAAAGGGTGTACTTGTAAGGCATCTGATGCTGCCGGGGCTTATGCTTGACAGCAAGAGGATAATGGACTATCTTTACAATGCATATGGTAATAATATATATATAAGTCTTATGTGCCAATATACACCTCTTCCTCATGTCAGGGCATATCCGGAGCTTGATAAAAAACTTGATATGCGTAAGTATAATGCGTTGGTTGACTATTGTGCAAATAAGGGCATGGAAAACGTTTTTATACAAAGCGATGAATCGGTATCGGAAAGCTTTATTCCGAATTTTGAGGGAGAAGAAAAATCTTCTTGACAAATGCAAAAAAATTTGTTATAATACAGTAGCTAAATACTGAAAACTGAGTGGATTTTTCCTAACAAATTCGTAATGAATGAGTTATCTTTTCGCCACGCAATGCAAATGCATTGCGTGGCTTTTTTAGTGCAAAAATCCACAGATATTGAGGAGGAAATATGAACCAAGATTTTATGGTAAAAAAGAAAATACTTCCGCTTGTGCTGTCTATGTCATATCCTATGGTATTATCGATGCTTGTAAATTCGCTGTATAATATAGTAGACAGTTATTTTGTTGCGAAGATAAGTGAGAATGCAATGACTGCACTTGCGTTGGTTTATCCGCTGCAAAACGTGGAACATTCGGTTGCGGTGGGATTCGGCATAGGTATAAATGCGGCTGCCGCATTTTTCTTGGGTGCGGGACAGAGGAAACGTGCCGATAATGCAGTGTCACAGGGAATTATTCTCGGTGGTGTGCATGGTTTAATATTGACGGTAGTATGCATTGCTGTCATGCCGTCATTTTTAAGGCTGTTTACGAGTGACAGCGAAGTAATTCAATACGGAATTATATATTCAAATGTGGTATTTGGTTTTTCGATTGTTCAGAATATTGCAATAACCTTTGAAAAGATATTTCAGGCTGTCGGAAAGATGAAAGTATCAATGGTAAGTATGCTCATAGGCTGCATAACAAATATTATTCTTGATCCTATATTTATTTTTGGTATAGGTCCTGTTCCGGCAATGGGAGTAAAGGGAGCAGCAATAGCAACAGGTATAGGTCAGGCTGTAACTTGTCTTGTGTATCTTATTGTGTTTATAGGATTTAAACAGCCGGTAAGCTTTAAGGTTCACCGGACGCTGTTTAAGGATGATGTATACAAGCGTTTATATGCGGTAGGTATTCCGGCGACATTAAATATGGGACTGCCGTCATTGCTTATTACAATGCTGAACGGTATTTTGGCAGAGTTTTCACAGGTATATGTACTCATTCTCGGAATATATTATAAATTACAGACATTTATATATCTTACGGCGAACGGAGTTATTCAGGGAATACGTCCGATTGTGAGCTTTAATCATGGTGCAGGAAGACGTGACAGAGTACTCGGTATAACAAAAACCTCCCTTATGTTATGTGCCGGAATAATGGCATTCGGAACGGTACTGTGTCTTGCAATACCTAATGTATTAATGGGTATGTTCTCACAGACTCCGGAAACAATTGCAGAGGGTGCGGCGGCACTCAGAATTATAAGTGCCGGATTTATAGTTTCGGCAGTATCTGTTGTAATAAGCGGTGTATACGAAGCATTGGGCGAGGGTATACCGTCGCTTGTTATTTCGATAATCCGCTATATAGTTATTGCGGGAATTGCATATCTGATAAGCCGATTTGCCGGTGCTATGGGGGTATGGAATGCATTTTGGATAACGGAAGTAATAGCGACGGCAATGTTTGCAAGGCAATTGCAAAAATAAAAAAGGTTATGTGCCGTTAAATAGAATTTAATAGTGTATTATAATGAAAAAGTATAATAATGCATTTAATGTGAGAAGCCTCCCCTTGGGGAGGTGGCAGACGTTAGGCTGTCGGTGGGGGTGAACCTTGTGTTGGGTGATTGCAAAAGGAACAAATGTAGAACTTTAAAAGCGGCAATACGGCAAGCCTCCCCTTTCGGGGGAGGTGGCACGCGGAGCGTGACGGAAGGGGTGAAACAAACTCTGTAATAGGAAAATATAATTGTCAATTTCTCTATTGTAATACTTGTGTCGCCCCTTTTGACGCACTTCGTGCGCCACTTTCCCCGGAGGGGACAGCTTTTTGTATTAGCGGTAATTGCAAAATAGAGTCCTGTTAAAACACACCATGAAATTCAAATTTAAATATATAATGAAAATAGGCAGAAATACGGGAAACCAAATAAGTTTTAAATTGGTTTCATGAATTTGTTTATTAAAACATTGGTGTTTTCATAGCAGCTGTCATTAAGAGGATCTAACGAGTAAGACATTTTATCTGCACCTTTCCAAAAGTAAATTTATTAGATCCTGCTTTGACATCTTTCCATTCACTACTTCCGAACAAAGCTTTTTTTCAGTATTTGAAATTGCATATCCCTCAATTTCAAGGGATGCAAAGGCATTATTTAATGCATAAGGAATTTCATTAGCAAATGAATACATATTAACAGCTCCCTTCACATTTATAATCATTAGGAAGTTTTAATGATTAAATTATAGCACATATAATTAAATAAGTCAATATCCGTATACAAAAAGCATTATTTGCGGGTGCTGCGGGAGTATGGAATGCATTTTGGATAACGGAAGTAATAGCGGCGGCAGTGTCGGCAGCAATGTTTGCAAGGCGATTGCAAAAATAAAGCTGTAAGCTTATACAGATATTTTGCTATTTTTTGATTGTCGTACATAAGTAACAATTTATGTACGGCATTTTTTTAGTGAAAAATACGATTAATGTATATATTTATAAATAAATTCTGTAATGTTTTTCGGATTGGTAAAAAATAATATGATTTTTGGTTGACAATAAGTTTATAAAGTAAACTAAAAGGTATGACAATGTATATAAATATAAAACAGCAAGAAATGCATATTGACAAATTTAGATAAATATATTATAATTTAATTAGAATTAGCAAAGGTATTTGCCTTTACGGAAATAAAAGTAAACAGCGGCAAAATATAAAATATATAAAACCAAGGTGGTTTTTGGTGCTGTTTTGTAACGCTTCATATGGTATAATACATTGTAATATACTAATGACAGAAAAGAGGTAAATTCCTTAATGTATAAAATAATCAGGAGAGAGAGGAGAAATTTATAATGAGGGAGAATGTAAGCAGCTGTACGGTACAATCAAGAATACTGGCACTTTTTCTTGTTTTTGCTATGATGATTGGTGTATGTCCGGCAGCTTTGGCGACGGGAGAAAGTACGGTTAGCATAGGCAACCCATCGGTGGGGTTTGTAGGTGATGCAATTGCAAGTGATAAGACAGCACTTACAAACAATGAATTCGGAATAAATATTTCAGCAGCATTTAACTATGACAGTGCGGGCTTTGAAAATCCGCAGCTGAGGTTATATATCGGAGATATGGATGTTACCTCATTTATATCATTTGAAAACGGAGGTAAGTTTACAGATATTGAACCGTATATAGCTGACGGAATTAAATACTCGGTACAAAAAGACGAGAATGGCGAAAAATATATATTATTGGAAAAATGGCAGGATGGCAAAGTACAGCCTTGGGTTGCGGGTGATACGGTTGCAACAACGCTGAGTGCAAGATTTGACGGAAATGCAAAAAACGGAAGCGAATGGGATATATCTTTAAAAATATATGATGAAAACGGAAATTTAAAGAATGAAACCGAACCTGATAAAATAACATCAAAATCAGATGTTGAAATGAATAATACAAAATCAGTAAATTTACAAAATATTATGCTTCCTACCGTTGATTCCGAAACGGTTTTGGGTGAGGATATAGAATATACTTTAAAAGCTTTTACGGGAGCAGAGCCGGATAACAGCAGAGTATTGAAGCCCGGAGAAACAAAGGTAAATGAATATGTGGTTACAGATACGTTTACTCTTCCCAATGGAATATATATTACAGGAAAAACCGAAGAAGATATAAGAAAAGCGTTAGAGGCAGATTTTAATTATACAATATCAGATATACAGTCAAGTGAAAATGGAATATCGGGATTTACTCTGAATGTTACAAAAACAAATGACAGCAACCAGCAGATAGAAAATTTTGAGGGTACGGTTAAAATAAAGGGAGATAATGTTATTGCAGGTTCGGATTTTAAAAATCAGGCAGAGAACAAGGCTATAATTACAAATAAAATTTCTACTTCATATAAAACCGTAAACAGTCCTGTTGATGCTATATCGACAACTCCGGCAGAGGTAACAACAAATGTGTACAGACCGAAGGTAGCCGGATATACTAAGGTAAATAAGAAAATAGAAAACAAGATTTCTGACTATAATACAGACGGTTATGTGACCGGAGACTATGTTCTGTATAAAATCTCATTTACAAACAGCGGAGATGAAGAAATCACCGGCGGAACAATAACAGATACATTACCGGAGGGATTAACACCGGTAACATCACTTAAGGATATGGGACTAACATACGAGAGTGATTTTTACCAAAAGGTTAATCATTGGAATTGCAATGGCAGTCCGAAATTATATAACGGTGCGTGCGTACATAAGGGTTCTGTCAGCGAAATCAGTATAAACGAAAATGTTATTACATTCAATGGTGTATCTGTAAGCGGCAAAAGTGATTTTGAGGGATATGTACTTGCGAAGATTACGGGTGACGTTACGGAGGATACAATAAGAACAAATACAGCGAAGGTAGGAGAGGCCGAGGTTAGTGCAAGCTTTACTCAAAAACCTAAAACGGCAAATATTTCAATATCAAAGTCTGTAAAGAATGATACTAAGAATAACAGTAACAAATATGAAGCCGGGGATAAAATTACCTATACCGTAACCGTAAAGAATGACGGTACAGCCGATGCAGAGAACGTAAAGGTAACTGATTTATTCCCTGAAAATCTTTTCGAGAATATTGCGATTGACGGAAAATCGGTTGTAACTAATGATTCCGATAAAACTCAAACAAAGACATATGACCTCGGAACCGTAATAATTCCGGCAAATTCATCAAAAATATTTACGATAACCGGAACTGTTAAAAACGGAGTCACAGATAAAAGTATTGTAAATACCGCAAAGGCAGAATATAACGATAATACTGTAACGGCAAATGCAACATTAAATTGGGATAACCCTGCATCCTATGTTGAAATAAAGAAGTCCGGAGATAAGGACGGACAGTATGCCAAAGCCGGAGATACTGTTGAGTATACAATTTCATTGAATACGGACGGTAAAACCTTTACGAACGATGTTCCTCTTAAGGTAAGAGATGTAGTACCGGCAGGCTTGACGGTTTCGGGAATAGAAAGTACCGGAAATTTGGAAATTACATATACAAATGAAGGACAGGAATATACATTTACGGCTATCGGAACAGGTACGGCAGAGATTAAAATAAAGTGTACAATAGATGAAGGTGTCGAGGATATGCGGGAAATTAAAAATACCGCATATGTAATAGGCGGAGCATCGACCGGAGCATCGTCCGGTTCGTTTATCGTAGGTTCGGCAAATCAATTTCCGGTTGAAAAGACCGCTGAAATATGGAGAAACGGTGCGAAGGTCGGTGATATTGCAAGCGGTGCAACAGGTCATATCGAGCCGGGAGATACACTTAAATTTAAAATAAAGGTAACCAATAATTCGGGTGCGGACGTTACGGAATTATTGGTCAATGATTCGATAGATGGTATATATCAAGGAATACAGGCTGCAAATAATGCTGAAGTTGTAATAAAAGTTACAAGCATTACGGGCGATAATGTAGATGGTCTTGGTAAAGCGTATGATTACAGACAATCATGGGATTCACAAGATATATATACAGAGCAGGGAAGAGCAATATATTTGACAGGAAATAAAGTGTATTATCCATATTCCGGATATGAAAAAGCGAGTGGTCAAATATTATTTATAAAAGACTATGATGCAAATAAAACAGGAAATGCACGAAATCATAATTATTACTATAATCCTGAATTTACTATGCATACGGGAGGAAGCATTATTATTGAATGTGAGGCTGTATTTGGAACGCAGAATATGTGTGAAAGCGGAAAAATATATAGCGGTTCAAACTCTGCATGGGTAGGAAACGATACTCCGTCAACTGTAAAATATACAACAGAGGAGGTTGCAACACCGACACCAAGTATGGATCCGGATGCAACAGCGGCTCCTACACCGGAAGCTACTGTAGACCCGTATATGCCTACATTAAAGATTGAAAAATCAGTGTCACAAGGATGGGGAAATGCTGCTACAAATGACATCATATTTAAAGATGATAGTGATTTAAGCGGATACGCTTCAAATGATATAATATATGATGTAAAAATATCGAATATATCGGAATATGATTATGTAACTGATGATGCTACAAGTGGAACAATTATCGTTCAATCTTATAATGAGGTAGCCACTAATTTGTCCTCAATAAATTTATCTGAAACTATTAAATCTGGACATGTTAAAGAAGTCTTTAAAATTCCTGAC